>JBFFQZ010000001.1:0-34267 GCA_041573235.1 Sulfitobacter sp.
GCGGAATTTGCGCCGGACCCACGCGAAATCCGCGCCCCGCCGCGCGCAGCCCATCCACCACCCCCGAGCAGGCATCCAGCCCAAAGGCCGAGCCGCCCGCCAGCACCAGCGCATCCACCGCAGCCACCGATTTGTCCGGCGCCAGCAGATCGGTCTCTCGGGTGCCGGGGGCCCCGCCCATGACGGCCACTGATGCGGTGAACGGGGTATCCGCGACCACCACCGTGGCCCCGGATTTCAAAGCTGCGTCCTGCGCATTGCCAACGCGCAGGCCCGCGATGTCGCACAGGCTGTTGGAGGGACCTGGTTTCATGGGCGTGCCTTTCGACTGGTGGGCGGCGGGGTTGATCGGGCGTTCATGCGGAAAGCTCCTGCAGCGTGGGCAGGACCGGCGCGGCGTCGATGAGGCTTTGGGTATAGGGATGGCGTGGCGCGGAAAAAACCGCTTCGGTCCGTCCCTCTTCGACGATCTGGCCTGCCTTCATCACCAGCACGCGGTCGGTGATGGTGCGCACGACGCTCAGATCGTGCGAGATGAAAAGATAGCTCAGATCATAGGCACCGCAGAGATCGGCGAGCAGGTCGAGCGTCTGCGCGCGCACCGAAACATCCAGCGCGCTGACCGCTTCGTCGAAGAGGATCAGTTCAGGCCGAATGATGAGCGCACGGGCGATGGCGATCCGCTGGCGCTGACCACCTGAAAATTCGTGGATGTATTTCGTCGCGTCAGAGGGTTTCAGACCCACTGCTGTCAGCGCCTCGTCTATGGCTTTCTGGCGTGCGGCGCCGGTTGGTGGCGCGTCAAGCAGGTGGAAGGGTTCGGTGATCTGCCGCGCGACGCGGTGGCGGGGATTGAAACTGCCGAAGGGATCCTGGAACACGACCTGCATGCGGCGTCGCACGGCGAGGTTCGGCCTGGTCCCGGTGAACACGGGTTCCCCCGCAAGGGTGATCGATCCCTCCTGCACCTGTTCCAGTCCAAGCAATGCGCGGGTCAGGGTGGATTTGCCACAGCCGCTCTCCCCGACAAGGCCAAGGCGCTCACCGCGCCGCAACGTGAAGCTGACGTCGTTGACGGCGCGAAAGTAGCCGGGCTGGCCGAACAGCGTCTTGCGTGGGGTGCGGTAGTCGCGGCTGACGTTCTTCACCTCCAGCAGCGGGGCGCCCATCGGCGTGTCGGGCAGCGTGACCTTATGCGCGGAGGCCGCGAAAAGCATGCGGGTATAGGGGTGGTGCATCTGCCGCAGCAATGTGTCCGTGGCGCCTTGTTCGACCACTTGGCCGTTGCGCATGACGATGATGCGGTCGGCCATCCCGGCGACAACTGCCAGATCGTGGGTGATCATCATCAACCCCATGCCGTCCTCCCGCGCGAGGCGGGTCAGCAGCGCGAGGATCTGCGCTTGCGTCGTGACATCCAGCGCCGTCGTCGGTTCATCCGCGATCAGCAGCCGGGGATGCCGGGCGATTGCCATCGCGATGACGACCCGCTGGCGTTGACCGCCCGACAGCTCATGCGGAAAGCGGCCCAACGGAAAGCGTTCCCTGGGCAGGCCGACACGGGCCAGCGTGTCCGCCGCGCGCTGCAACGCATCGGCCCGCGACGTCCGCGCATGAATCAGGATCGTCTCGGCCACCTGCGCGCCGATGGTCTTGACGGGGTTGAGGGCGGTCATCGGTTCCTGAAACACCATGCCGATGTCATTGCCCCGGATCGCGCAAAGCCGTGTCTCGCTCAGCCCCGTCAGATCCTGACCATCCAGCATGATCCGGCCCCCGACCGTCGTGCCCTGCGGTAGCAATTGCATCGCCGCCAGCGCGGTCAGGGATTTTCCCGAGCCGCTTTCGCCGGTGACGGCCACGATTTCTCCCTCGGCGATGTCGAAAGTCACGCCTTTCAGGATCTCGTGCCCGTGAATCGACAGGCTCAGGTTTTCAAGCGACAGCAGCGTCATGTGCGCGCCACCCTCAGCCGGGGGTCGAGATGATCGCGCAGCCCGTCGCCCATCAGGTTCAGCCCCAGTACGGTCAGGATGATCGCAAAGCCCGGCATCAGCGCCATGTGGGGCGCGATGCTGACCATGGTCTGCGCATCGGCCAACATCCGCCCCCAGCTGGGCGTCGGCGGCTGTGCGCCCAGCCCGACATAGCTCAGCCCGGCTTCGGCCAGAATCCCGAGAGAGAACTGTATGGTGCCCTGCACGATCAGCAGGTTGGTGACATTTGGCAGGATATGCTCGACCGAAATCCGTGCAGCGGATTTGCCAGAGACACGGGCGGCGAGGATGAATTCACGTTCCCACAGCGACAGGGCCGCCCCGCGCGTGATCCGCGCGAAAACGGGAATGTTGAAGATGCCGATGGCGATGATGGCGTTGATGGCGCCCGCACCGAAAACGGCAGTGATCAGGATCGCGATGACGAGGCTGGGAAAGGCGAAGACAAGGTCGTTGCCACGCATGATCACCTCATCCACCAGCGACCCGCGCCGCGCCGCCGCCCAGAGACCCAGCGGGATGCCGAGGCTCATGCCGATCCCCACGGCCACCAACGCCACGGCGATGGACGTGCGCGCGCCGACCATGATCATGCTCAGGATGTCGCGCCCGAAATGATCCGTGCCAAGCAGATGGATGGCATTCGGGCCTTGCAGCTTGGCCGGGATGTTCAGCGCTGTATGGTCGAAGGGCGTCCACAGGAACGAAATCAGCGCCGCCGCGACAAACACGACCGACAAAAGCCCGCCGATGATCAGGTTGCGCGTCATGTGCGCGCCATCAGACGCGGATCGACAAGCGCATAGGCCAGATCGACCGCGAAGTTCACGAAGATCACCGCAAAGACCAGCAGCATTGTCACGCTCTCCACCACGATCAGATCACGGGCTGAAATCGACTGAAAGATGAGCCGCCCGAGGCCGGGCAGATAGAACACCTGTTCGATGATGATCCCACCCGCCAGCAAAAACGAGAATTGCAGCCCGATGATGGTCAGTACGGGGATCATCGCGTTGCGCAGCCCGTGGCGCCACAGCGCCTGCCGCGCGGTCAGACCCTTGGCGCGGGCGGTCCGCATGAAGTCTTCGCCAAGCACGTCGAGCAAGGAAGACCGCATGACGCGTGCAAGGATCGCAGCCTGCGGCAAGGCGAGTGCGATGGCGGGCAGGGTCAGGGAACGCAGCCCGGTCAGCAGCCCGTCCTCCCACCCGGCGAAACCTCCGGCGGAGAACCAGCGCATCTTGATCGCGAACAGCAGCACGAGCATCATCGCGAACCAGAAATTCGGGATCGCCACGCCCAGTTGCGTGGCGCCCATGACGGCCATGTCTCCGGACTGTCCGCGCCGCGCGGCGGCATAGATGCCAGCCGGAAATGCGATCAGCGTCGACAGCGTCAGCGCATAGAGCGCCAGCGGCAGCGACACCCACAGCCGCTGGGCGACCATGTCCGCGACCGGGGTGCGGTAGGTGTAGGAGGTGCCGAAATCTCCGGTCAGCATGCCGGTGATCCAGCTCAGGTAGCGTTCGGGTTTGGAGGCATCTAGGCCAAGCTCGCTGCGCAGCGCGCTGAGCGTCTCGGGCTGCGCGTTGATGCCCAGCATGAAGGACGCCGGATCGCCCGGCGCCACCTCGATCACGGCGAAGATGACCAGCGACGCGATGGCGAGGCTGATTGCAAGAGAAAGCAGTCGTTTCAACGTATAGTGCAACATTCTCAAGAGCGTATGCGCAGCGGCCATGCCGGTCCAGAGGGTTCTTGACCGGCCCAGGTGATACAGTCGGGGATAGCGGTTCGGCGCGATCGGTTGAACAGCAAGGCACCGCTGGCGTGACGGCTGCACGGACCGTTTCCACCGGTGACGAGACGCGCCGTTTCGCAGCGCAACCTGCCCGTATCGAAGGGCACGCGCGGAAATGCGCCCGCTTTTCTTTTGGTCGGATGCGTCTATGTCTGGACAGGTGCAAGCGCCCCTTTTCATAGGTCATGAGATATTTCGCGGCTCCAGCTACGGTGCGTGGCATCCGTTGCGGGTTCCACGGGTGTCGACGGTGATGGATCTCGGCCGGGCGATGGGCTGGCTGCCATCGGCGCAATACATCACTTCGCCGCGGGCCAAACCGAAGGCGCTGACCGGGTGGCATGATGCGTCGTACATTGCGGCCTTGCAACGCATCGAAGCGGCGCAGCATGCCAGTGCCGAAGACCGCGCGCGCTACAACATCGGCGGTGTGACCAATCCTGTGTTTCCGGAAATCTTTCGTCGCCCCGCCACAGCGGCCGGAGGCTCGATCCTGGCTGGCGAGCTGTTGGAGGAGGGCGGCGTGATCTACAACCCGGCAGGCGGCACCCACCACGGCATGCCCGACCGGGCGAACGGGTTTTGCTATCTCAACGACCCGGTGTTGGCGATGCTGTCGCTGCGCCACCGTGGTGTCCGGCGCATCGCCTATGTGGACATCGACGCGCATCATTGCGACGGGGTCGCGGTCGGGTTTGCCGGGGATCCCGATTGCCTGATGATCTCGGTTCACGAAGAGGGGCTGTGGCCCCGTACCGGAGCGCTTGAGGATGACGCGGGCGGCAGCGCGATCAACCTGCCGGTTCCGCGCGGTTTCAACGACGCCGACATGGCGCATGTGCGTGAGGCGCTGATCCTGCCCGCGATTGCGGCCTTCCGGCCTGACGCCATCGTGTTCCTGTGCGGCGCGGACGCGGTCGAGGACGACCCGCTTGCGCATCTGTCGCTGAGCAACAATGCCCATTGGGACATGCTGCGCGGGCTGATGGATCTGGGTGCGCCGCGCCTGCTGGTCTTGGGGGGCGGGGGCTACAACCCGTGGACGGTCGGCCGCCTGTGGACCGGCGTCTGGGGGATCCTCAACGGCCACGATCCGGCGGGCGCCATCCCGGAAAGCGCCGCGAACGTTCTGCGCGCATTGACGTTTGCGGGCAACCGGCGCGGGCGCAACCCGCCAGAGCATTGGTTTACCGCCTTGCATGACGCGCCGCAGGAACACGCGCGCGCCTCCGCAGAGGTGGTGCGTCGCGTGGCACAGCTTGGCCGTCGTGCAGTGCTGCGGGGCCGTCGCGTTTGACGGCGTCAAGTGCCGCCAGCTGATCTGCAAATGCTTCAGAAGCGCGTGTAGGCCAGCGCGGATATGGCGATCAGCTGAAAAATTCCGATCAGGTTCAGCCTGCGGCCAAAGGGCTGTTTGCGGGTCTTGTGGCGCAAACAGCGCTGGGCGAATTTCGCGCCCGGCCAACCCCCGATCAGTGCCGCCGACAGCAGCGCGGCCTCAGAGGTACGACGCCCGCGACGGCGCGCCTGCTGCTTGTCGCGGGCAAAGGCGCAAAAGGCCGTGACGTTGACAAGAGCCAGATAGCCCATGGTCACGAAAGGTATCGTCGAGTCTTCCATCAAGTGTGATTTCGGCTTTTGCGCACAGCAAAAAGGCCCCGACGGGCGGGGCCTTTGACGCATGTTGGGGAACGCTTGACCTCAGTCCGCCCAGCTTACGGCGGTCAGATCGTTGGCCTGTGTGGGCGCGTTGGCCCACAGGCCCTGAACGCCCGCCTTTGCCACCGACAGGGCGGCAAGCTGGAACAGGTAACCGTTCACGTAGTCCTGTGAAATGATACGCTGCGCGTCGCCCATCAGCTGGCTTCTCATGTCGGGGTCCGTCGTGCTGTTCAGCTTGGTGATCAGCGCCTGGAAATCCGGGTTGTCATACTGGAAGTAATAGTCCGGATTGGCGTAGATGCCGATGTCCATCGGTTCGGTGTGGCTGACGATGGTCAGGCCAAAGTTCTTGCCCCGGAACACCGATTCCAGCCACTGCGCCCATTCGACATTGGTGATTTCGGCCTTGATGCCGACCTGCGCCAGTTGCGAGGCGATGATCTCGCCGCCGCGCCGCGCGTAGGAGGGGGGCGGCAGGAACAAGGTCGTCTCGAAGCCGTCGGGAAATCCGGCTTCGGCCAGAAGGGCCTTTGATTTCTCGGGGTCATAGGCGCTCATGCCCGTCAGATCGACGTAGGCGGGGTTGTGCGGGGCGAAATGCGTCCCGATCGGCGTGCCGTAGCCAAACATCGCACCGTCGATGATCGCCTGGCGGTCGATGGCATGCGCCAGCGCCTCGCGCACCTTCACGTTGTCGAAGGGCGGCATCTTGTTGTTGGTGGACAGGATGGTTTCCCCCTCGGTCGAGCCGACAAGGACCTGAAAACGCGGATCGGCCTCGAACTGGGGCAGGTTTTCCGGGGCGGGAAAGCCCGAGAAGACATCGATGTCTTCGGCCATCATCGCTGAAAAAGCCGCCGTGGGGTCCGAAATGAATTTGAACGTCGCCTTGGCGAGTTTCGCAGGTGTGCCCCAGTAATTCTCATTGCGAGACAGTTCGATCTTGTCGCCCTGCGTCCAGTTGTCGAATTTGAAGGCACCGGTGCCGATGGGGGTCTGCTTGATGCTGTCGATGCTTTCGGGCGCGACGATGACCGCATCGCCCCATGCAAGGTTGAACAGCATGTTGCCGTTCGCCTCGCTCAGCTTCACCTCGACGGTGAGCGGATCGATCACGTTCACCTCGGATATCGCGGCAAAAAGCGCCTTTTGCGCGTTGGCGCTGTCCTCGGCGCCGATCCGGTCGAGCGAGAATTTCACGTCCTGCGCGTCCATCGTGGTGCCGTCGTGGAAGGTGACGCCATCGTGCAGCTTGAACGTATAGCTCAGCCCATCGTCACTGATGTTCCAGCTTTCGGCAAGGCCGGGAACGATCGACCCGTCAGACGCGAACCGCGTCAGCCCCTCGAACACGTTGGAGTAAAGCACGGAATCGATGGCTCCGGCCGCAGCGCTGGTCGGGTCCAGATGTGGCGGCTCAAGTTGCATGGCGAGCGTGATGTCATCCTTGGCGGCGGCTGCACCGGCCAGAAGCGCCGCAGTGCTGACACCGAGTAAGAGCGAGCGGAGGTGATACATGAGAGACTCCCTGTCTGAGTTGTGCACAAACGTTAGGCGACGATCTTGGCGAAGGCTAGGAGAAACCTTGCGGCGCTGCATCCCTTGGGGTAGTGCGGCGCTCTTTGGCGGCGGGAGGCGGGTATGGCGGTTTTGGGTGTGGACTTCGGAACCTCGAATTCCGCCGCCGGCATCCCGCGCGGCGGACGTGCCCATCTGATCGCGCTGGAAGCCGCAGAGGTGACGCTGCCGACGGCGGTCTTCTTCGATTTTGACGCGAAAAAGATGCGCATCGGTACCGATGCGGGCGCCGCCTTGCTGGCAGGCGAGGAGGGGCGCTACATGCGGGCGCTGAAAAGCCTGCTGGGGGCGCCCCTGATGCGCGAAAAGCGCAGCCTTTTGGGAGAGCGGGTCGATTTCATCGACATTGTCGCGCGGTTCCTGGCGCAGATCAGGGCGACGGCAGAGGCCGAAACCGGCGCGCGGTTCGACCGCGCGCTGTCGGGGCGCCCTGTTCGGTTTCACGGCGATGACGCGCGCAACGACCAGGCCGAAACGGACCTCAGGGAGGCCTATCTGCGGGCCGGGTTCTCGGACGTGCGGTTCATGTACGAGCCGGAGGCGGCGGCCCTGGCCAACCGGGATCTGCTGGGCGCGGGCGATGTCGGCATGATCGTGGACATCGGCGGGGGTACGTCGGATTTCACGCTGTTTCGCAATTCGTCCGACGGGATCGACATCATTGCGAGCCACGGTGTCCGCGTGGGCGGTACGGATTTCGACCGGGACCTCAGCACGTGCTTCGTGATGCCGCTTCTTGGGCGCGGGACACAGATCCGCCATGCCTTCGGCGACGACACGCACCCGGCTCCGGCGACGCTGTTCAACGACCTGGCGACCTGGCAGAAAATCCCGTTTCTCTATGCGCCCGATAGCCGCCGCCTGGCGCGGGATCTGGCGAAATACGCGGTCGAGCCGGAAAAGCTGGGGCGGTTGGTGTCCGTGCTCGAGGACGAGTTGGGCCATGACGTGGCTTTCGCGGTGGAAGCGGGCAAGATCGCGGCGAATGAAACGGGGCAGGGGCAGATTGATCTGACCGTGGTAACGCGCGGGCTGACCGTTCCGGTGTCGGGCGCGCGGATGACCGAAACGCTCGCCGGGCTGGCCGATAGGATCGGAGCGGCCGCGCAGGAGGTGCTGAGCCGGTCAGGTCTGGCGCCCGAGGCGGTGACCCACCTGATCTTTGTCGGCGGATCGAGCCTGATGCAGGTGATCGAGGCCGCTTTGACCCGGCGCCTGCCCAATGCCGCGGTACACCGCGGATCGGCCATGACGGCGATCGTGGACGGGTTGGCGCTGGGCGCGGAGGACGCCTTCGACTGAGGCGCGCCTTTCGGCCCGGTCAACGCGGGCGTCAGTGTCTGATCAACAATGACTCAAGCGCCGCCCCCATGACGCAGGCGCTGTCGATCATGTCGTCGACACCGATCCATTCGTCCGGCTTATGGGCAAGCTCCAGCACCCCCGGCCCGTAGGCGATGCAGTTTTTCAACTTGCCGATCCGGTCGATGTGTTTCTGATCGTAGCTGCCGGGGGAGGCGACATATTCGGGCTCTTTGCCCATGACACTCTCGATCGCCGCAGCGACGGTTTGCACGATGGGCGCGTCGCGGTCGGTCATCGAGGGCAGGACGGAATTGAGTTCGGTCAGTTCATAGTCGAAATCGGCGCGGGTCGTGCGCAGGCCTTCCAGCAGCCCCGTGATTTCGTCGCGCACCTGGTCCAGAGGCTCTTCGACCAGAAAGCGCCGGTCGATGGTGATGCGGCAGCTGTCGGGCACGCAGTGGGCGGGCAGCCCATCAAAGTCGGCATCATTTTCCTTTTGCCCGCCGTGGATCGAATTGATGTTCATCGTCGAGCTGCGCGCCCCTTCGGGCACCACGGGCATGCTGGTGGTGCGTGCCGCCATCGCGGGAAAGAGTTTCTCTTCGAAAGTGTTCAGGACGGCCCCCATGTGGCGCACGGCGCAATCGCCGAGGAATGGCATGCTGCCGTGGGCGATCTCGCCCTTTGTCTCGATCTGGGCCCACCATCCGCCACGATGACCCAGGCAGATGCGATCCTTGTTCAGCGGTTCGGGAATGATCACGTGCTGGACCCTTGCAGGATCGAAATAGCCCTGCTCGGCCAGGTAGGCCACGCCGCCATAGCCGCCGGATTCTTCGTCCGCGGTGCCGGAGATCTCGATGGCGCCCGCGAAATCGTCGTAGGTTTCGATGAACGCCTCTGCGGCGATGATAGATGCGGCAAGCCCGCCTTTCATGTCGCATGCGCCGCGGCCATAGATCTTGCCGTCTATCAACTCTCCTCCGAAGGGATCGGTGGTCCAGCCCTGCCCGACCTCAACCACGTCGGTGTGGCTGTTGAAATGTACGCAGTCGCCAGGTCCGGTGCCTTCGCGGCGCGCGACGATGTTCCAGCGGGGGTATCTGTCGCTGTCTCCGGGGGTGCCGTGGGCGCGGATAAGCTGTGTTTCGAATCCATGCGCGCCGAGGCGCCGATCAAGGTATTCGCAGATCGCCCGATAATCCTGACCGGGCGGGTTGAGCGTGGGGATGCGGATCAGATCCTGCGTGAGCGCAACCAGATCATCACGCTTGGCTTTGATGGCATCCGAGAGGGGCGTTTTCATTGGTTCATCCTTTTGCCGAACGAATGGGCGGCTTGATGCGTTGATATGTTCAGGCGGCGCGGCGCTGTTGATCGTATCATTGCGGATCGTGACGTGTTCGCAAGACTGAAATCACTTTTGCAGCTAGTGTGGCTTGATATCCGGGCATCCTGCGCTTGTTTTGAACGAAAGGCCGCGAAGGAAACGAACATGAGCCCACTTTCCACCCCGCGCTGTCGGGCAATAACATAGGCGGTACACCGGTCGCCTGAGTGCAGGTACGAGACGGGTTTGACGTTGAAAACAGAGGGCGCCAGTTGCCATGAACATTGCATACTCAAGGGTTCTGAAAATCTGGACGCCGTTTCGCGACGGCTTTCTTCAGATCGGAGAAACCAACCTTGCGCTGATCTCTGCCGGGGTCGGGTTCTTTGGCATGTTGTCGCTGTTCCCTGCGATTGCCGCATTGATCGCGGTGCTGAGCCTGATCGTCGACCCCGCCGTTGTCATCGCGCAGTTGCAGGAGATGCAAGGTTTCCTGCCACCGGATGTCTACGAGATCTTCAATGCTCAGATCGTCAGCCTTGTCACCACGTCCAGCAGCACGTTGGGCTGGGCGGGCGTGATCTCGATCGGAGCGGCGCTTTGGTCCGCGCGGGCGGGTGTGGCCGCAATGATGACCGGTCTGAATGCGGTCTACGGTGAGAAGAACCGCGCGACGATTTCACATTATATCCGGGCAATCCTGCTGACCCTCACGCTGGTGGGTGTTGGTGTCGTGTCGTTGCTGATGCTGGTGGTCGTGCCCATCGCGCTGGCATTCTTTCCGCTGGGCGGCGTTGCCGGTATCCTGGCCGAGGCGTTGCGTTGGGCCATTGCGGTGTCGGTGCTGCTGGCGGGGGTCAGCGTCCTGTACCGCTATGGCACGAACCGGGATGAAAAGGTGCGCCGCTCAATCCGGCCGGGCGCGGTCGTGGCCGTGGTGTCATGGGCGGCGGTGTCGGCCGCATTCTCGTACTACGTGGCGAATTTTGGCAATTACAACCAGATCTACGGGTCGATCGGGGCGGTCATCGCCATGCTGATCTGGCTCTGGATCAGCAGCTTTCTTATCCTTCTGGGCGCGGTCGTGAATGCGCAGGTGGAAAAACACGTCTACGGCATGCATCTTGCAGAGGCGGCATCCCCCTTCGAAGAAAGACCATCCGCGCCCCCCGAAGAGATCGTGGACGAGACGTCGGGCACCGCATTGCCGTAGCTTTTCGCGTCAGAGCAGTGGCCGCTTTCGGTGTGGGCGCAGATCCGTCGTGGCGATCTTGGCCAGGCATTCAAGGTTGTTGATCTGAAGCGTGCGGTCCGACCATGAGGCAAGCTTTCTCTCCTTGAGCTTGGCCAATGTCTTGTTGGTGTGCACCAGAGACAACCCCAGGGCCTCGGCCACATCCTGCTGCGTATACGGCAGTTCCATGGTGTTGTTCCTGACCATTCCCAACGCTTCGCCCCGCTGGAAGATCTTCACCATCGCCCAGGCAACCGCTTCGAGTGCGGCGCGCGGCCCGATGCTGGCAAGGCTCTCGCCCAGGAAATGTTCTTCCATTGCGGCGAGCCACGTGATGCCGAAGGCGCGTTCCGGGTGTTTCCTGAAAAAGCGCCAGAATTCCGATCGGTTGAAGACGCACAGGCGCATCTGCGTGCGCGCCTCGACAGAATGATCCATTTCGCCCGATAGCGCGGCTTGAAGTCCGATCAAATCGCCGGGGAAAACAAAATTGATCACCCGCTTGGTGCGATTCTCGAAATGTCTTTCACGGATGCCCATGCCAGAGAGCGCTGTAAACATTTGCGGAGCGCGTGATCCTTGCGTCAGGATCGTCGCTCCGGGCTCTACAGGCAGTTCGCCGATCTTGAACTTTTGCATGAAATCAACTTCTTCAACCGAAAGGCGGTGAAAGATAGCCATGTGGTTCAGGTGGCAGTATTTGCATTGTGTGGTCATGAAAACGGTACTCTTCAAGATCGTAGTCAATAACTGTGCAGGGCATACGCGCCCCATGAGTGTCCCGCGAATTCTCCAACAATCTCGGCCGCGTTCTTCCTCTTAGCGCAATATCTGGAAATTCACGATGACATACCCGAGACGATTCTTCATTCATTTATCGGTGAAATGATCAATTTGATCGGTAAAACTTGACAGCCGTTCTGACGTCATCGACGCGGCGTCGCCGCGGGCCGCTGTGCATCTGGTCCGCCGGGCAACCCAGTCAGACTTCGGTTGCTGTCGCCGAGGGCTCACAAGTATTTCTGATGGAACAAAAAATGGCCGACCTGAAAAGGTCGGCCATTCATGTCGCTTGCGTCCCTCGGCACGGATTGCGCCGTTGTTCTCGCGCCGGGCCTCTGGGGTCCGCTTTCCTGACCTGATCTCAGGCGTGCAGGGTCTCGGTGGACGAAAAGAACATTGCCTGGCTCACCGCTGAAATGACCTGATCTTCCGTGTAGGGTTTGGATATCAGGAATGCGGGCTCCGGCTTGTCACCGGTCAGGAGCCGCTCGGGGAAGGCCGTGATGAAAATGACCGGACGCTGGCCCAGTTCGGTCAACAGGTCGTTGACCGCATCTATCCCCGATGAATTATCGGCGAGCTGGATGTCGGCAAGGATCAGGTCGGGAACGTCCGCGCGGCCCAATGCGACGGCTTCGTCGCGGGTCCGGGCGATGCCGGTGATCCGGTGTCCCATGTCGGCGACGATGCTTTCGATGTCCATCGCGATGATCGCCTCATCCTCGATGATCATCACCGCCCCCGTCACGCTGTCGGCCATTTCGCGGCGGGCGATCGCGACGAGCTCTTCCGCCTCGGCGCTGTCGATGCCGATGATCGTGCCGATGTCGGCATAGGAAAACCCTTCGATCGTATACAGCAGAAGCGCTTCGCGGCTGTTGTTGGTCAATCTTGCGAGGTGCTTCTGCGCTTTCGCCCGTGCCCCGGATTCACCTTCTTCGATGGGTGCCCCGGCGCTGACCCAAATGCGATAAAGGACGCGGAACAGACCTGTCTTGACGTCCGTGCCGTCCAGCGCGGAGCGGTCGGTCAGGATCGCCTCAAGCGAAGCGGCGGCGTAAGTGTCACCGCTGGTCTGGCTGCCCGTAAGCGCGCGGGCATAGCGGCGCAGATAGGGGATGAAGGTGCCCAGCTGATCACTGATGTCGGGGCCGTTGGTGTCATCACTCATCCGTACGAGTCCTTTTCTTAAACTTCATGGAACCAAACACCAAACCGTCGCGTTTGGTTCCGAAACACGGTACAACTTTTCGAAAATAAATATGTGGTCAAAAGACGTATGACGGATCAAGGGCAGAAGAAAGCACGCGAAGGGGTGATCGACGAGAATCTCCGCCGCGTGTTTGATGAAGCGATGGAAGAAGGCATTCCTGACCGCTTCAAGGATTTGTTGGCGCAGCTGAAAAAGCAGGACCAAGAGCGGGGGAAAAGTGGATGAGCGATCAGGATCCGCGCGATGAGCTGGTTGAACACCTTCCGGCAATGCGCGCGTTCGCGATCTCTTTGACGCGAAACGGCTCCGTCGCGGATGACATGGTTCAGGATACGCTCGTGAAGGCCTGGACCAACATCGACAAATTTGAGCCGGGCACCAACATGCGCGCCTGGCTGTTCACGATCCTGCGCAATACCTACTATTCGTCACGTCGCAAAACCAACCGCGAGGTGTCCGACGTCGATGGTGTGTTCACCGATAACCTGGCCGAGAAACCGGCCCATGACGGGCACTTGCAGATGCAGGATTTCCGCGCGGCCCTTGCCAAGCTCAACGTCGAGCAGCGCGAGGCGCTGTTGCTGATCGGGGCGTCGGGTTTTTCCTATGAAGAAGCCGCCGAGATGTGCGGCGTTGCCGTCGGCACGATCAAAAGCCGCACCAATCGTGCCCGGGCACAACTGGCAAAGCTGATGGGCCTGAAAGAAGATGAGGCGATGGAGATGACGGACGACGCCACGATGTCCGTGATCTCGGCATCGAAAATCTCAAGCTTTTAATCATGACGTCCGGTTTTCTGAGCAACCCGTTCTTCGGCGGTCTCGCCTTTCGGATCCTGCTGTTTCTGTCGCTGGCGATGCTGCCGATCGGCATGATTGCCGTCATCCAGACCCACAAGATCGCGGATCAGAGCCAGAATTCCGCCGAGCTGTCGTTGATGGCGGTGACTGAACAGGCCGTGTCCATTGAACGGACTGCGTTTCAGGAAGCGCTGGGGGCGGGGCAGGCGCTTGCGTCGATTGTCAATCTCGTTCGGGATGACCCCGAGCGGTGCTCGAAATTCCTCAATACCTACAAGCAAAGCACGGGCGCTTACCGTCTTGTCGGGTTTGTCGGGATGGATGGTCTTATGGCGTGTTCTTCCGCCTATGAGATGCTCGATTTTTCCGGCTTGCCAACCTTTTCCGAGGCGGTCGAGAAGGGGACGCGCACGGTTATTGCCGGCCCGGACGGAACGGCGGCGGAGGAAAAGACGGTTCTGGCGAACGTCCCGGTGTTTGACGAGGGCGCCATGGTCGGGCTGGTCAGCATCTCCATCGCTTTGAAAGCTCTTGAGGACTCCCGTCACGAGCAACTGGCCGTCGCGCCGGTGTCGATGATCACATTCAACGCCAACGGCGACATTCTCACGTCCATGCGCACTGCCGAGATCACACAAGGCGAATTGCCCGGTGGCTATGGCCTGAAACAGCTGACCGGCCACGAGCGACAGGTCTTCACGGCGGCGAACGGTCTGGATGAACAGCGGGTCTATGCGGTGATCCCGCTCATTTCCGGTACGGTCTACGCGATGAGCGTCTGGCCGGTCGATACACCGCTTCTGGAGACGGATTTTTCCGGTCGGCTGTCTTCCCTGCTGCCTGTCGTCATGTGGCTTGCCAGTCTGATCGTGGCGTTCTGGGCGCTGAACCGGCTGGCAATCCGGCACATTCGCAAGCTCGGACGCCAGATGCGCCATTTCGCGATCAACCGGGCGTTGCCGCGCAAGCCATTGGGTGACCGTCTTCCACATGAAATCGTTGCCATGGAACAGTCGTTCCTCGGCATGGCGGATTCGATCCTGCAGGACGAAGCCAAACTGGAAGACAGCCTGCGTGAGAAAAACATCCTGCTCAAGGAAGTGCACCACCGGGTGAAGAACAATCTCCAGCTGATTTCGTCGATCATGAACATGCAGATCCGGCAGGCGCCGACAGATGCAAACCGCGTCGTTCTGCAACGGTTGCAGGACCGGATCCTCAGCCTCGCCACGGTGCACAAGAACCTCTATCACGACAACGAGATGACGCGCGTGAACGCGGGCGTCCTGCTCAAGGAAATCGTATCACGCAACCTTGCCGTCGGGCTTGCCGCAGGGTCCGGCATTACGGTGACCGAAGATTACGATACGATCCATATCGGTCCTGACGATGCCGCGCCGCTGACGCTTCTGGTGTCGGAGGCGGTGACGAATGCGCTGAAATACACGCCCCAGGAGCGGTCGGGCGGCAGCGTCATCGAAGTGAGTTTGAAATACACCGGTGAAGAACGCGCCACACTCGTCGTGCGCAACACCAGTGGCGGCGAGGCATCCGAGGATGGTACCGGGCTGGGCTCGCGGTTGATACAGGCCTTTGCCCGACAGCTGAACGGAGATCTGCGTATCATGGACGAGGGCGGATTTTTCTCGCTCGAGCTGTCGTTCCCCGTGCCGCTCGCCAGTAAACTGATCTACGACTACTGAGCGCCGACTTTTTCAGCGGGCGCCGGAACGAATTTGAACCTGCATCAGTTTAATCTCCGAGCACTCGGGAAAGGAGGGCACGATGACGACTGAACTCTTTGTGGGCGGCCTCATGATCCTGACGTTGGTGGCGGGGGTCGTGATCGCGATGACATCGACACGCAATTCGACGGACCGCCGGTTTGGCGATGACTATCGATCCTCGGTGAAGGGGCAGGGCCAGCGTCGGCCGAGCCGAAAAAGCCGCTAGGTCAGAATACCGGTGGCGTCAGCGCGCTGACGATCTCGCACGGAGCATCGCCGATGTTGCGGAACCGGTGCGGCTGGCGGCTGTCAAAGAGATATCCGTCTCCCGGACTCAGGATCGCGATGGCGTCGCCAACCGTCAGCTCGATCTGACCGCGCGTGATGATTCCCGCTTCTTCTCCCTCGTGGGCCAGGAATTCCGGGCCGGTGTCCGCACCGGGCGGATAGGTCTCGTGAAGGACCTGTAAATTGTGCGCGCGCGCGTTGCCCAATTGTCGCAGCGACACCCCCTGAGGCCCCTGCGGGGCAAGCTCGGTGAACTCGCTCGCCTTATAGAAGATCTTTGGCGTGTCGGGGTCTTCGATGGTTGCGAAAAACTCGGCCATGGAGATGGGTATCGCGTCCAGCAAGCTTTTGAGAGAGGCGACTGACGGGCTGGTTTTATCGGTTTCGATCAGAGAGATCGTGCCGTTTGTCAGTCCCGCGCGACTGGCGAGTTCGCGCTGTGACAGGCCACGCTCGGTACGGATCTGTTTGAGGCGTTGTCCAATGTCCAATAGATGCATCCTGATGCGGTAGCGCATGGCCCGGTTTAGCGGGCTTCGACGGCGGTGTCTTGCCGAGATGACCACTGCGCGAAAATTTTTTCAAGCGCTCTCATAATGCTGATTGACAATTAAATTAAACAGGAAGAATGGTTTTTTAAACGCGGCACGATGCGCGTTTGATTTCTTACATTGATGGAGTCTGCCCCATGGCCAGCACTGCAAAACGCGCAACCCGCAAGGGTGCAAAGACAGCCCCGAAAATGTCGATCGTCGAACCTGCGACGCCCAAGACCTATACGAACGCCGAATTGCTGACGCGCCGTGAGGCGGCTGTCCCGCGCGGTGTGGCATCGGCGGCTCCGGCTGTTTTCGCGGCCCATGCTGAAAACGCGGAACTGTGGGACGTGGACGGAAAGCGTTATATCGATTTCGTCGGCGGCATTGGCGTGCTGAACACCGGCCACCGTCATCCCAGCGTCATCGCTGCTGCGAAAGCGCAGGAAGACCTGTACACGCATACCTCGTTTCAGGTTGTCCCATACGCCCCTTACATCGAACTGGCAGAGCGGCTGAATGAGCTGGCCCCCGGTGACGCGCCCAAGAAAACGCTTCTGGTCACCACAGGTGCCGAAGCCGTTGAAAATGCGGTGAAAATCGCGCGTGCTGCGACGGGTCGTCCAGGCGTGATCGCCTTTACCGGTGGTTATCACGGCCGCACGCTGCTGACGCTTGGCATGACTGGCAAGGTCTCTCCTTACAAAAAGAACGTCGGACCTTTCCCGGCGGATATCTTCCGGGCGCCGTTTCCGTCCCTGCGCGACGGGATCACCGTCGAGGACGCGATCACTGGCCTGCAAAACCTGTTCCTGACCGATGCGCAGCCCGACCGCGTGGCGGCGATCATCATCGAGCCGGTGCTGGGTGAAGGTGGTTATGTCCCCGTTCCGACAGAGATGATGCAGGCCCTGCGCGAGATTTGCGACCAGTACGGCATCCTGCTGATTGCTGATGAAGTGCAGGCAGGCTTTGGCCGGACGGGCACATGGTTCGCGATCGAACATTCCGGCGTGGTTCCGGATCTGATCACCGTGGCGAAATCCATGGCCGGCGGCTACCCGTTGGCCGGCGTGATCGGGCGGTCGGACGTCATGGATGCGATGGAACCCGGTGGACTTGGCGGCACCTATGGCGGCAACCCCGTCGCCTGCGCCGCAGCCCTCGCGGCCATCGACGCGATCGAGGACGAAGAGCTGCTGTCTCGGTCCACTGCAATGGGCGACAAGCTGAAGGCGCGCTTTGCCGAGATCGGTGCGCGGGCTGCGCCCTACCGGATGTGGGACATTCGCGGCATCGGCGCTATGGTCGCAGTCGAATTCGTCACCGATTTCGAAAGCGCGGCACCGGATACGGCCCTTACCAAGCGTGTCATCGCACATGCGCTTGAGCGCGGTCTGCTTCTGCTGAGCTGCGGCATGCACGGCAACTCCGTGCGCGTGATGGTCCCGCTGACCGCCTCGGACGAGATCGTGGACGAAGGTCTTGCCATCTTTGAAGAAGCGCTGGTTGCCGCAGTCGCCGAGGGTGTGCTGTAAGCACACCTTACACAGTCTGACGAAAGGCGCGTGCAGGAGACCCTGCGCGCGCCTTTTTGCTTTGCGACTGGTCGTGGGGGGCAACAGGCGAGGGAGTGATGAGAGAACCCGTGATCCTGGCGATGTTAGCGACGCCGTGACCGCCGAAAAACGCTGCGCCGTTTTGGGGCGCGGGTCGGCAGATGGACATCGGTCACACCCGGGCCGCCTGAGCTAGACCATCCATTCGGGCGGTGCGAACGTGCTGGCACTGGCGCGCGCCCAGCGGTCCTTGTACCCCATGTGGTCGGCGGCATCCGGATCGACAAGGAACCCTTCGGGCAGGTAGGGAAACGCCTGGTTCCCTTGCACGGTGGAGCGGTCCGACTGCCGCTGCATCAGGTGGTGCGGGAGGAAATCGCAGGGCGCATCCAGTCCCGCGGCCCCGGTCATGTCGCCCAATGCCTTGAGCGTGTTGCGATGGAACCGTGCGACCCGTTCGGATTTCTGCTTGGGGTCGAGGGCGCGGGCGCGCAGCGGATCCTGCGTGGCGACGCCGACGGGACAATGGTTGGTGTGGCAGGTCTGGGCCTGAATGCAGCCGATGGCGAACATGAACCCACGCGCCGAGTTGCACCAATCCGCCCCCATTGCCAGCGCGCGGGCGATGTCGAAGGCCGATACAATCTTGCCGGCCGCGCCCAGTTTGATCTGATCCCGGATACCTGCGCCGCGCAGGGTATTGTGAACAAACGTCAGCCCCTCGACCATGGGCATCCCGATTTGATTGGCAAATTCCAGCGGCGCCGCGCCGGTGCCGCCCTCGGTGCCATCCACGACGATGAAATCGGGGATGATCCCTGTTTCCAGCATGGCCTTGACGACGCACATGAATTCACGCTGGTGGCCGATGCACAGCTTGAAACCCACGGGCTTGCCGCCGGACAATTCGCGCAGTTGGCCGAGGAATTCGATCATCCCGATCGGCGTCGAGAACGCAGAATGCGCCGCGGGCGAGATACAGTCCTGCCCCATGGGCACATCGCGCGCTTCGGCGATTTCCTTGGTGATCTTGGCTGCGGGCAGAATGCCGCCGTGGCCGGGTTTGGCGCCTTGCGACAGTTTCACCTCGACCATCTTGACCTGATCGCGGGCGCATTGTTCGGCAAATTTGTCGGCATTGAACGTGCCATCGTCGTTGCGGCACCCGAAATACCCCGATCCGATTTCATAGATCAGGTCCCCGCCACCCTCGCGGTGATAGCGGCTGATGCCGCCCTCGCCCGTGTCATGGGCAAAACCTCCGCTCGCAGCACCCTTGTTCAGTGCCAGGATCGCATTGGAGGAGAGCGAGCCGAAGCTCATCGCGGAGATGTTGTAGATCGAGGCAGAATAGGGCTGCTTGCAGGCATCATTGCCGATGGTGATGCGGAAATCCGTGTCTTCGATGTGCTTGGGTTGCACCGAATGAGTTACCCAACTGTATCCCGCGTCATAGACCCGCATCCGTGTGCCGAAGGGGCGCGCGTCCTCCTGTCCCTTGGCGCGCTGATACACCAGCGACCGGGCGTCGCGGCTGAACGGCTCTTCGTCCTGATCGTTTTCGATGAGGTATTGACGGATCTCCGGGCGGATGCCCTCGAACAGGAAGCGCATGTGTCCCAACACCGGATAGTTGCGCAGGATCGAATGGCCGGGCTGTCTGATGTCGTTCCAGCCCAGCGCGCTGAGTGATGCGAAGAGCGCCAGCGGCAGGGTGAACCAGCCGGACCAGATCAGTGTGGCGAGCAGGCTGGCGAAGGCAAGAACGACGACCCCCGCGAAAGTGCTGAACCGGGAGAGGTCTGAAAACTTCGGCATGAAAAGCTCCACTATTGGTGCGGAATGGGAGGTCCTGTCGGTTAGAGCGTATTCCCGCGCCTCTTGGCAAGGCTTTCGGGATCGGCGTTCGGGGTGACGGAAAAACTGCGGCGCTTCCGAACTGCACTGAATTTCAGCACAGTTGCATCAGTAATACGCTGAATTAAATGAGTTTTATACATTCAGCCCGGCGCGGGAGAGATTGCTTGCCGATCTACCCAAAGCTGCATAAGCTACCTTGAGATCCTGGCGGGCCGCACTTTGGCGGCGATGAAACCGGGACGGGAGGTACTGTAATACGGATGGTGGTCTGCGGCATGCGGACCATACAGTCGTACCGCCTCCCAGCGAAAACAAGCGACAGCGCAGCGCGCTGTACGTGACATAAAAATGGGAGATACCAACATGAAGATGTTCAAGTCCATGACGGTTGCAGGCGCCTTTGCCGGTGCCGTGCTGGCCAGCACGGCGTCCTTCGCGCAAGAGAAGTTCATCACCATCGGCACTGGCGGTCAGACCGGCGTTTACTTTGTCGTGGGGCAGTCGATCTGCCGTCTCGTGAACCGCGGTTCCGCCGAGCACGGGTTGAAGTGCACCGCGCCATCCACCGGTGGTTCCATTGCAAACATCAACGCAATCAGGGCTGGCGATATGGACATGGGCGTGGCCCAGTCCGACTGGCAGTATCACGCATATAACGGCACCTCGAAGTTCGAGGGCGATAAGTTCGACAATCTGCGCGCGGTCTTCTCCGTGCACGGCGAGCCGTTCAACGTGATCGCGCGCAAGGATAGCGGCATCAAGACGTTCGATGACCTCAAGGGCAAACGCGTGAACATCGGCAACCCCGGTTCCGGTCAGCGCGCCACCATGGAAGTCGTGATGAACGCCAAGGGCTGGACGCTGGACGATTTTGCCCTGGCGTCAGAGCTGAAGCCGGCCGAGCAGGCCGCGGCGCTGGGCGACAACAAGGTGGATGCGATCATCTACACCGTGGGCCACCCGAATGGCTCCATCCAGGAAGCCGTGTCGACCATCGACGCAGAGCTAGTGTCGGTCGAGGGTCCTGAAATCCAGGGTCTGATCGACAACAATCCGTTCTACGCCAGCGCGACAGTGCCCGGCGGTATGTACAAAGGCACCGACAGCGATGTGAGCACCTTCGGCGTGAAGGCGACCTTCGTGACGTCTGCGGATGTGGCCGAGGATGTGGTCTATGAGACCGTGAAGGCCGTGTTCGAAAACTTTGACCGGTTCAAGCGTCTGCATCCTGCATTCGAGAACCTCAAGGAAGAAGACATGATCTCTGCCGGTCTTTCGGCGCCGCTGCACGATGGCGCTGCAAAGTACTACAAAGAGCGTGGCTGGATCGAGTAAATCCCGATCATCTGAAGAAACCAATGCGGCGGGTCAGGGTGGCCCGTCGCACCGCAGGCCTCCGGCAGCTGCCGGGCGCCGCGCCCGTGCCGGGGCGGGCAGGGTTTGAACGGGGGGAATGCAATGACAGAAGCTGACCAACAAAAAGCCGCCGCCGTCGAGGCGGAAGCCGCCGGGCGCGGGGGCTTGAGCCAGAACGAGCTTGATGAGCTTGTCGCCTCTTCCGACACAGGAGGGCGCTCGGTCGCCGGGCCTGTCGGGCTTCTGCTGATGCTGGTGGCGCTGGCCTGGTCTCTGTTCCAGCTCTACATCGCGTCGCCCTTCGGTCTGTTCAACGATACGCTTGCGCGGTCCATTCACCTTGGGTTCGCGGTCTTTCTGGGCATTCTTGCCTTTCCCGCTGCGCGCACGACCTTCCAGCTTGCCCTTGGCATCGTGGTGCCTTTGGCGTTGGCGGCCCTGTTCATGGTGGCGGCCAAGGATGGCGTTGCCGTGTGGTGGATCCCGATCCCCGCGGTTCTGGTGGCTGCAACCGTCGTGCTGGGCTCGCCCAAGACATCCGTCCCGGTCTGGGAGTGGGTGCTGGCAATCGCGGGCGCCGGAGCGGCGCTCTATCTTTTCATGTTCTACCGCGACATCGCGGACCGCGTTGGCGCGCCGATCACTCAGGACTATGTCGTCGCGGTCATCGGCATCACGATCCTTCTGGAGGCCACGCGCCGCGCGCTTGGCCCCGCGCTGATGATCGTGGCGTCCGTTTTCCTGCTCTACACCGTGATGGGCCCCTCGATGCCCAGCATCATCGCGCACAAGGGCAACAGCCTGAGCGAGATCGTCAATCACCAGTGGATCACGACCGAAGGCGTGTTCGGCATTGCCCTTGGCGTATCCACGTCATTCGTTTTCCTGTTCGTGCTGTTCGGGTCGCTTCTGGATCGGGCCGGGGCGGGCAATTATTTCATCCAGGTCGCGTTCAGCCTGATGGGCCACATGAAAGGCGGGCCTGCAAAGGCCGCAGTCGTGTCCTCGGCCATGACCGGCCTGATCTCGGGCTCTTCGATCGCCAACGTGGTGACCACCGGCACTTTCACGATCCCGCTGATGAAGAAGGTCGGCTTCAGTTCTGAAAAGGCCGGCGCGGTCGAGGTTGCGTCATCGGTCAATGGCCAGATCATGCCACCGGTGATGGGGGCCGCGGCCTTTCTGATGGTCGAATATGTCGGGATTCCCTATCCCGATGTGGTCAAACACGCGCTGCTGCCTGCTGCGATCTCCTATATCGCGCTGGTGTACATCGTGCACCTTGAAGCGCTCAAGGCCGGGATGGAGGGCCTGCCCCGTCCCGTTGCGCCCAAGCCCTGGGTGGCATGGCTGATGTCTCTGGCGTTCACCGTGGCGGCGATCTGCCTGCTGAGCTACCTGGTCTATTTCTTCATGGGCTGGATCCGTCCGGCCTTCCCCGAGACGGCAGGCTACGTGGTCTTTGTCATGCTGACGGTGGTCTATGCGGGGTTGTTGTTCATCGCATCGCGTGAGGCGCCGCTCAAGCTTGACGATCCGAATGCGCCGGTGACCAAATTGCCGCTGCCGGGGCCGACAGTGCGGTCGGGTCTGCATTTCATCCTGCCGATCGTGGTGCTGGTCTGGGCGCTGATGGTGGACCGGCTGTCTCCGGGTCTGTCGGCTTTCTGGGCGACGGCCTACATGATCTTCATTCTGGTGACACAGCGTCCGCTGATGGCGATCTACCGCGGTGAAAGCCGCCTGGCGTCTGACATCAAGGATGGGTTCCTGGATCTGATCGACGGCCTGGTGACGGGTGCGCGCAACATGATCGGCATCGGCATCGCCACGGCGACGGCGGGGATTATCGTCGGCGCGGTCAGCCAGACAGGCGTGGGCGCGGCCCTTGCCGATGTGGTCGAGGTGCTGTCAGGTGGCAACATCCTGGCGATTCTCGCGCTGACCGCGGTGCTGTCGCTGATCCTCGGGATGGGTTTGCCGACGACGGCGAACTACATCGTGGTGTCGGCATTGCTGGCGCCCGTGATCGTGACGCTGGGCCAGCAGAACGGGCTGATCGTGCCACTGATCGCCGTGCATCTCTTCGTTTTCTACTTCGGCATCATGGCGGACGTGACGCCGCCTGTGGGGCTTGCCTCCTTTGCGGCAGCGGCGGTATCGGGCGGCGATCCGATCAAGACGGGCGTCGTAGCGTTCTTTTACTCGCTGCGCACGGCGGCCCTGCCGTTCCTGTTCATCTTCAACACCGAATTGTTGCTGATCAACGTGACCTGGGCGCAGGGGATATTCGTCTTTGTCATTGCGACCGTCGCGATGCTGCTCTTTGCGGCGGCGACGCAGGGCTGGTTCCTTGCCAAGAACCGCTTGTACGAGACGGTCGCGCTGTTGCTCATCGCGTTCACCCTGTTCCGTCCCGGATTCTGGATGGACATGGTGTCGCCCCCCTATGCCGAGCAGGCTCCGACCGAGATCGCCGCGGCAGCGGCCGACACGCCGGTGGGTACGCCTTTGCGCGTACGTGTGGCCGGGACGGACAGCTTTGGCGATCCGATCGAATTCGTCGCACTGGTCGAGATGGGCGAGGGCGCCACCGGCGAGGAAAAGCTGGAGAACGCAGGGCTGCTGTTCCGCCAGGATGGCGACAAGATGATCATCGACGACGTCGGCTTCAACTCTCCCGCGGCGAATGCCGGGCTGGATTGGGATCAGGAGGTGCTGCGGGTGCTCAAACCCGTGCCACAGCCATCCAAATACCTGATGTTCATCCCGGCGCTGTTGCTGCTTGCCGCGGTGGCAATGCTGCAACGCGGGCGCAATGCGCGTGCCCCGCGCAAGACGGCGGCTGCCTGATATCGCCCGCGCGAGGATGTCATACCCGCTATGCCGCGCCGCTGGAATACGGATGCGTTTGGCCTGTTTTACTCTGTCTCCAAAGGGCGTATGGAACGGTATAAACGGCCTGTGCCGTATGTCCCGGAGTGAGCAGATATGACCCCTTTCGCAATCGCCGGCGTACAAATGTACGTCAATGCCCTGCAACCGAACGTCGATGGAATGATCCAGCGCCTCAACATCCTGATGGCACGGTTCCCCTGGACGCAGATGGTGCTTTTTTCCGAGTTGGCGCCCTTTGGCCCGCTCGACCGATACTCTCTGCCGCCCGAAAACGACGCGCTTGAGCAGTTTCAGGCGGCGGCCGCACGGCACCGCGTGTGGCTGATTCCCGGATCGATGTTCATCACGGATCCCGAGGACGGGCGGATCTACAACACCTCCGTCGTGATCAACCCCGAGGGAGAGATCATCCGGCGCTATTCCAAGATGTTCCCGTTCCGGCCGTACGAATCGGGCATCGCAGCAGGAACCGATTTCTGTGTTTTCGATGTGCCGGACGTGGGCCGGTTCGGCCTGTCCATCTGCTATGATATGTGGTTCCCGGAAACCACGCGTCAGTTGACGTCGCAGGGCGTCGAGGTGCTGTTGCACCCGGTGCTGACCGGCACGACGGACCGTGACGCGGAACTGGCCATCGCGCGCGCCACGGCGGCTCAGTTCCAGTGCTATGTGATTGACGTGAACGGGCTGGGGGCCGGCGGTGTGGGTAAGTCCTGCGTTGTCGATCCGACATCCATGGTGCTGCACCAATCGGCGGGGCAGGAAGACATGTTCCCGATCGAAGTCGACCTGGACATGGTGCGCCGCCAACGCGAGACGGGGATGAAGGGACTTGGACAGGTTCTGAAATCGTTCCGCGACCGGTCCACCGATTTCTCGGTCTATGACCGGACCAGCGGTACCGACAGCTATCTCAAGACACTTGGCCCGCTTGCCATTCCGCACCAGGGGACGACTGCGGGGCTTGACGACGCTTCGCCCGCGATGCGCGTGCCGCAGGCGCCCTACCACGCCGGTCAGGACAGCATGCCGGGTTTTGCCCACAAGGTCCCGCCGGAGTTTGCACCGGAACCATTGCCCAACCCTTCCGCCGGGACGGCCACGCCGCCCAGCGAAACCGGGTCTGCCGCGGCTCCTGCCGCCGGCATGCCTAACCCACCTGTTAAACCCGGCGCCCTGACCGGCACCACAACGAACGAGACATCCAGCGGCTAGGCCCGCGTTGTTACGGGGCAGGTCAGCGTACCTGCCCTTGTCCGCATCGCAATGGCCCGGCTGCGCATTACGCGGAGAACGACCGATGCATTCGATGAGAGACTATTCGTCAGCGATCCAGCTGCGATCTGACAGGTGGAGTGCCCTGCGCGAAGCGACAAGCGCCCTGACCCGTGGCCCCAGCGCGGGAGAGACAGCGCAACTTCGACAGACTGTCGAGAAGTTGCTGGAATCCCTCGGCACGATGGAGCCTTACTGGGCATTCCCGGGGATGCATGCCTTCAACCTGATGCGGCGGCATTTTGAGCATGGCAAGCTTGACGATCTGAGCTTTGCGGTAAACCGGGTGACCCGCGCGCTGACCACCGGCGCCTATCGCCGCCGCTCGATCCCGCTGGAGCGCGACAGCCTCGATCAGGAAGAACAGGATGATGACGCACATCACTCGCCCGAGATGCGCGCGCACATCAAACCCTACTTCGAAGTGCTGATCGTCGATAGCGTCAACGAGCATCAGGAACGTTGGCTGAAAAGCAATGTGACGTCGATGCGCCGCCCCGAAGATCAATTCGTTTACGAGGCTGTCGTGGTCCCGTCGATCGAGGATGCTCTGATCGCCGTTCTGTTCAATCACAACATTCAGGCCATCGTGGTGCGGCCCGGACTGGTGCTGGAATCCGAAAGGGCCGAAGAGATCCTGACCCGCTATCTGGCCCGTGCGGGCGGTCGCGAAGAGATCGACGCGATCGCGCCTGAGAACTATGGCCCCGAGCTGTGCCGGATGATCGCCAAGGTCCGCCCCGAATTGGACGCCTATCTGGTCACCGAACGCTCCGTCGAGGATATCGCGGGCCTTGATCTGGGGATCTGTCGGCGGGTGTTTTACAATTCCGAAGATTTCATGGAGTTGCACCTGAACATCCTGCGCGGGGTTCAGGCCCGCAACAAGTCACCGTTCTTCACGGCGCTGGTCGAATATTCCAAGCAGCCGACGGGTGTATTCCACGCGATGCCGATCAGTCGCGGCAAATCCATCACCCGCTCGCACTGGATCCAGGACATGGGTGCGTTTTACGGGCCCAATATCTTCCTGGCCGAAACCTCCGCCACGTCAGGCGGTCTGGACAGCCTGCTCGAGCCGCATGGCCCGATCAAGGAAGCGCAGGAACTGGCCGCACGGGCGTTTGGATCGAAACAGACCTTCTTTGCCACCAACGGCACCTCAACCTGCAACAAGATCGTCGTGCAGGCGCTGCTGCGGCCGGGTGACATCGTTCTGGTCGACCGCGATTGCCACAAATCGCACCACTACGGCATGGTGCTTGCCGGGGCGCATGTGAGCTATCTCGACAGCTATCCGCTGAGCAAATATTCGATGTACGGCGCGGTGCCGTTGTCGGAGATGAAAGAGCGGCTGCTCGAGCTCAAGGCGCAGGGAAAGCTGGACCGCGTGCGGATGCTTCTCCTGACCAACTGCACCTTCGACGGGTTGGTCTACAACGTCGAGCGGGTCATGGAGGAATGCCTGGCGATCAAGCCTGATCTGATCTTCCTGTGGGACGAAGCCTGGTTCGCCTTCGCGCGTTTCAACCCGACCTATCGTCAGCGTACGGCGATGAACGCCGCGAACGTGCTGCGCGCGCGGTTCAAGACGGAGGCCCATGCAGCGGCCTATGCCGCCCAGCAGGAGACTCTGAAAGACGCGGACCACGAAACGCTGATGAAGACCCGCCTTATCCCGCCGCCGACGGCGCGGGTACGCACCTATTCGACCCAATCGACACACAAGACGCTGACGTCCCTGCGACAGGGGTCGATGATCCACGTCAACGATCAGGACTTCAAGGGCGAGGTCGAACAGTCGTTCCACGAAGCCTACATGACCCACACATCCACCTCGCCGAACTATCAGATCATTGCGTCGCTCGACGTGGGGCGTCGACAGGTTGAACTGGAAGGGTTCGAGTTCGTGCAGCGCCAGATCGAGGCCGCGATGTCCATGCGTCGCGCGCTTAGTGACCATCCGCTGCTACGCAAGTATTTCAAGGTACTGACCGCCGGCGACATGATCCCCGAGCAGCACCGCGAAAGCGGCGTGACCAGCTATTACGATGCCGAACAGGGCTGGACCGACATGTGGGACTGCTGGGAGCGCGATGAATTCGTTCTGGATGCAAGCCGCGTGACGCTGCTGGTCGGTGGGACCGGTTGGGACGGAGACACCTTCAAGAACAAGGTCTTGATGGACAAATACGGTATCCAGATCAACAAGACTTCGCGCAATACCGTCCTGTTCATGACCAATATCGGCACGACGCGGTCCTCTGTGGCCTATCTGATCGAAGTGCTGGTCGAAATCGCCAAGTCGCTGGACGAATTGAACGATGACGCCTCGGGCATGGAAAAGCTCGGCTTTGACCGGCGGGTTCACAACCTGCTGGAAAATTGCCCGCCGTTGCCGGACTTCAGCCGCTTTCACAAGGCGTTCCTCGAAAGTGGCAACAGCCATGAGGGCGACATTCGCAAGGCGTTCTTCCTAGCCTATGACGAAAAGAATTGTGACTATCTCGAGCTTAACGGCTCGCTCAAGGAAGCGATGGACCGCGGCGAGACGGTTGTCTCGGCCAGTTTCATCATCCCCTATCCACCTGGCTTTCCCATCCTTGTCCCCGGACAGGTGGTCAGCCAGGAAATCCTGAGTTTCATGCGCGCACTCGATGTGAGCGAAATCCACGGGTATCGGCCGGATCTCGGCCTGAGGGTATTCACCCAAGAGGCGCTTGAGGGAGTGGGCGCCATTCCGAAAAAAACATCAAAAAAAGCTTCAGCTAAATAGAATAAAAGGAGCATATCATGGCTACCGTTCTTAGGAATATCTCTGAAATCCGTCGGTTCTTTCACCGAAACGAGGACCCGATCTATTTCATCTCTGCGACCAACTTCAACCTGTTGGGGCTTGATGAATGGGTGAAGAATTTCAAATACATCTGCTATATCGACTGCTACGGCGGCAAGCATCCGAACGTGTTCTGCCCGTCCGAGCAGCCGCACGCGGAATTCCAGTCGATCGAGGACATCAACAACTACCTGCTGCAACACAAGGAAGTCATCGACTTCATCAAGAAGCGCGGTGGGAAGCCCAAGTTCGTGTTTCTGATGTTCGATGAGGAAACAGAGCGTCTGTCCAAGGAGCTGGGTGCCGAAGTCTGGTTCCCGAAGGCCAAGCTGCGCAGCGCGATGGACAACAAGATCGAAACCGTGCGCATCGGCAACAAGGCAGGCGTGCCGTCGGTGCCCAATACGCTGGCCGAGGTGACCTCCTACGAGAACCTGCGCGAGACCTGCGAAGCGGCGGGCATCGGACATGACCTGGTGCTGCAGTCGGCGTTCGGCGATTCCGGTCACACCACGTTCTTCATCAAGAACGAGGCCGATTTCCGCCGCCATCAGAGCGAAATCATCGGTGAAGGTGAGATCAAGATCATGAAGCGCATCAATTGCCGCGGAGCGGCGATCGAGGCTTGCGCGACCAGGGAAGGCACCATCGTTGGCCCGCTGATGACCGAACTGGTAGGCTTCAACGAACTTACACCCTATCGCGGGGGCTGGTGCGGCAACGAGATCCTCGCAACGGCCTTCCCGCCGAAGGTGCGTCAACAGGCGCGCGACCTGACCTTCAAGTTCGGTGAACAGCTGCGCAAGGAAGGCTATCGCGGTTATTTCGAGCTGGATTTCCTGATCGACAAGAAGACCGGCGATCTGTGGCTGGGGGAGCTGAATCCGCGCATCACGGGCGCGTCTTCGATGACCAACCACGCGGCTTTTGCCCATGCGGATGCGCCCCTCTTCCTGTTCCACCTGCTTGAGTTCTCGAAGAAGAAATTCAATCTTGACGTGGATGAGCTGAACGCGCGTTGGGCGGACCCGGCAAACATTGATGGTTGGTCGCAGATGGTGATCAAGCACACCAAGGACAGCGTCGATATCTGTACCGAAAGCCCCGAAACCGGCATCTACAAGATGAAAGAGGACGGATCGGTCGTGTTCGACCGCTTCGACTATCACCGCCGCGCGGTGGAAAGCGAGAACGAAGCGTTCTTCCTGAGGATCCTACAGCCGGGCGATTACCGCTATGAAGGTGCCGATATCGGCATCCTCGTGACGCGCGGACGGTCGATGACGAAGGCTTTCCAGTTGAATGAACGTGCGAAAAAGTGGATTCATGGAATCAAGCGTGCGGTCGACGGTAAACCTCTGCCGGTCGCGCAAGCTGCTCCGGATCTTGCTGATCCGGCGTTCAAGATCATGTAACACAAGTCTTTCAGAAAGGCCGCCCATGTACTGGCGCGCGATCTCAGAGGACTTGCCCGGCCCCAAGTGGGCCGGGCTTTTCCGTGAATATTGGTCCGACTATCGGGCATGGTGGCTCAAGGAAGGCGAGACCGCCCGCCCGACCTATGCCGAAAGTCGAAGGGCATTGGCCCTGCATATGCCCGAGATCGTCGATCTCTATGATGAGCTTTGCGAATTGGCCGGTGGCGGCGATCACGCGGCGCGGTTCCTCAGCTTTTACACCCCTCCGCCCTACCTTGCCGGGTGCAGCCAGGCCATCTGGGCGGGCAAGCAGCCGGTGATGGTGCGCAACTATGACTATAACCCCAAGGCGTTCGACAGCCTGGTGCTGCGCACCCGATGGCAGGGTCGCACGGTGATGGGCACCTCTGACGGGCTTTGGGGACTGGTCGATGGCATCAATGACAAGGGGTTGTCGATCTCGCTGACCTTCGGGGGGCGGCGGATTGTCGGCGAAGGCTTTGGCGTACCGCTGATCCTGCGCTACGTGTTGCAGACCTGCGAAACGGCAGCGCAGGCCGGAGAGGTCCTGGCCCGCATCCCCACCCACATGAGCTATAACGTGACGGTCCTGGACCGGCAGCGGAATTACCTGACGGTGATGATGGCCCCGGACCGTCCTGCGCTGGTGACCCATGCGGCAGTGGCGACGAATCATCAGGAGAACGTGGAATGGGTCAGTCACGCGCGTTTCACCGCCACCGTTGAACGCGAGCGTTTCCTGTTGCAGCGCCTGCGCCTGCACCGCGACCCGGAGGAGAAATTCATCAACGCGTTTCTGAAGCCACCGCTGTATTCCACCGCGTTCGCCCACGGGTTCGGAACGCTTTATACTGCCGTCTACAGGCCCCGGAAAAAAGAGATGGAGCTGCGGTGGCCCGATGTGGTCTGGTCGCTGTCGATGAACGAATTCGTGGAAGGCGCGCGGTATGTGGCGCTGCCGGGAGTGCCGTGATGGGACCATTGGCATCGTTGAAAGTGGTCGAGTTTTCGGGCCTTGGGCCAGCACCGCTCGCGGGGCAACTGCTGGCGGATCTGGGTGCGGAGGTGATCACCGTGGACCGCAAGGCCGCACCTGCGGACCCCACCGACATCAACCGGCGCGGCAAGCGGTCGGTCGTGCTCGATCTCAAGGATCCGCGTGCGATTGAGGCGGCACGGCGACTGATCGCGGCCAGTGACGTGCTGATCGAAGGGTTTCGGCCTGGCGTGATGGAACGTCTGGGCCTCGGGCCCGCCGACTGTCCCGAAAGGTTGATCTATGCGCGGATGACCGGCTGGGGGCAGGAAGGGCCCTTGGCCCAGACCGCTGGGCACGACATCAACTACCTTGCGCTGACCGGCGCGCTGCATGCGATGGGCGACGCCGACAGACCCCCGGTGCCGCCGCTGAACCTCGTGGCGGATTACGGCGGCGGCACGATGTTCCTGCTGCTGGGCATCCTGTCGGCGGTAATCGAACGCGGGGTCTCTGGAAAGGGACAGGTCGTGGACGCGGCGATGGTCGACGGCGTGCCCGCGATGATGGGGTTGATTCATGCCATGCTGGCGCGCGGACAGTGGCGCGAAACACGGGCCAGCAACTGGCTTGACGGGGCGGCGCCGTTCTACCGATGCTACCGCTGCGCCTGCGGCGGGTTCATTTCGGTCGGCGCGCTGGAGCCGCAGTTCCACGCGCTGTTGCTGGAAAAAGCGGGCTTGCCGCAGGACCACCAGAAAACCCAGAACGACGCGACGACATGGCCTGACCGTGCCGCGCTCTATGCCAAGGCATTCGGTTCCCGCAGCCGCGACGACTGGGCCGCCGTGTTCGAAGGCACCGACGCCTGCGTGGCCCCCGTGCTGACGTTTTCAGAGGCGCGGTTTCATCCGCACATGGCCGCACGGCAGACGTTCGTCGCACCGGGCGGCATCCAGCAGGCCGCACCCGCACCACGTTTCAGCCGTACGGCACCGGGCACGCCGCAGGCCCCCGCCGCAATCGGCGGAGATACGCGCGCGGTGCTCGAAAGCCTTGGATACCCAGGCGGCTCACTTGATACTCTGCCGTCTTAGCGCCAGCTTCGACGCACTTAACCTTAGCAACCCGTTCGGATAGAGTCTGCCGATGACCGATGCCGTAGTTTCCCTGGAAAATACCACGCTGGACGAACTGATTGTTTGTCCGCGATGCGATGCGGCCTATCGCCTGCAACGCCCCGCGCATGGCGAACGCGCGGTGTGCGGGCGCTGTCACAAAGTGTTGATCGCCCCGCGCCGCAAAGCAGGCGCGCAGATCATAGCTGTCTCGGTGGCGGTCGTGATCCTGATCGTCGCGGCAAGCATCTTCCCCTTTCTCCAGATTTCGGCCGCAGGTAAATCCAACGCCGTGTCGATCCTCGATGCTGCGTTCACCTTCACCGAAGGGCCGATGCTGGTGCTGGCCCTGCTCACTGCGGGGTTCATCATGTTCGTGCCGCTGATGCGGATGCTTTTGACGCTGTATGTGCTGGTGCCCGTGGTGCTTGACCGTCCGCCCGCGCGCCACGCCATTCAGGCGTTTCGCCTGTCCGAGGAACTGCGGCCATGGTCGATGGCCGAAATCTTTGCGCTGGGCTGTGCCGTGGCGCTGGTCAAGGTCGCTGATCTGGCGACGGTGAATTTTGGTCCGGCGTTCTGGATGTTCGGAGTGCTCGTCGTACTTGTCATGGTGCAAGACGGGTTTATGTGCAAATGGTCAGTATGGAACTCACTGGAACACCCCAGGAAACGGTAACCGCGCGCGAGGCGGGCATCGTCGCCTGCACACGCTGCACCCGCGCCTGGCCGCTGGGCACGCCGACCTGCGGGCGCTGCGGCGCACGGCTGGTGTCGCGCGATGAACATAGCCTTCAACGGGTCTGGGCGCTGTGGCTTGTGGGGCTGATGTGCTACATCCCGGCCAACACCTATCCGATGCTGCACACCCAGCAATTGTTCAAGACGGATGACAGTACGATCATCGGCGGTGCGGTGGACCTGGCGCATCACGGCGCTTACGGGATTTCGGCGATCATCCTCATCGCCTCGGTTCTCATCCCGGTGGGCAAATTCTGGGCGGTGGCATTTCTGGCCATCAGCGTCCGGCAAGAGCAGAGCGGCAAGCACCACCGCCGCCTGTGGCTGTACGAGATGGTCGAATACATCGGGCGCTGGTCAATGGTCGATATCTTTGTGGTTGCGATCCTTTCCGCGCTTGTGCAACTCAAGGGGCTGGCAGCGATCACTCCTGGCCCGGCGGCGTTCTTTTTCGCCCTTTCGGTGATATTCACGATGCTGGCCGCGCAAGCGTTTGATCCCCGGATGATCTGGGACGCGTGGCATAACGAAGACGAGGCGCGCGAACATGGCTGAAACCCCACCCCCCGTTTCGATCAAACCTGCCCGGCAGCAGGTGTCCGGCGCGTCTTTCATCTGGGTCATTCCGCTTCTTGCGCTGGTGGTCGCATTGGGCGTCGCCTGGCAGTCGTACAACGCACGCGGTCCGATCATCGTCGTTACGTTTCAGGACGGCTCGGGCATCTCGGCGGGCGAGACGGAGCTGAAATATCGTGAGATCACGGTGGGCAAGGTCGAATACATCGGTTTCAGCGAGGGCCTCGGCAAGGTCGAGGCGCATATCCGCGTCGAAAAGGAGATCGCGCCCTACATCGACAGCAGCTCGGTCTTCTGGATCGTCCAGCCCGAGGTGAGCGCACAGGGCGTCAGCGGGCTGAGCACGGTGCTGAGCGGTGTCTACATCGAAGGGTCGTGGGATAATGAGATCGGCATAGCTGCATCCTATTTCACCGGGGCCGACAAGTCGCCCTTGATCAAACCGGGTGAAAAGGGGCTTCAGGTCGCCTTTCGCACGACGGACAACGGGAACCTGACCGACAATGCCCCGATCTTGTTTCGCGGCATCGAAGTGGGTCAGGTCGGCCGTGCCCAGATCGCGCGCGGTGGTGCCTTCGCGATCGTCGAGGGGCTGATTTATGAGGAACATCGCAGCCTGATCAGCTCATCCACCCGGTTCTGGGATACCTCGGGCTTCAGCGTTTCGTTCGGGCCGCAGGGGGCTGAGATCGACTTTTCCTCGCTCGCCACGCTGGTTGGCGGGGGCATTACGTTTGACACCTTCGTGTCGGGCGGTGAGCCGGTGCAGGACGGTCACGTCTTCGACGTCTACGAGAGCAAGGAAGTGGCCCGTAACAGCCTGTTCAGCGTCTCTGAAGTCGAGCCCTTGCGGATCTCCGCGATCTTTGACGAAAACGTGTCGGGCCTGACGGTCGGCGCCCCGGTCGAGCTGAGCGGGTTCAAGATCGGAGAGGTCGACAGCCTGTCCGGCGTCGTCGATTTCAACCAGTTCGGCGACAGCCGGGTGCGCCTGAACGTGATGCTCTCGATTCAGCCCGCGCGGCTGGGCCTGCCTGTCGAGGTGACGCCAGAGGCAGCGCTAGCCTTGTTGCAGGAACGCGTGGCCGACGGTCTGCGTGCGCGGCTCGCCTCTGCCAGCCTGCTGACCGGCGGACTGAAAGTCGAACTGATCGAGGTGCCGGATGCGCCTTCCGCAGCGTTGATGCAATCGGGGCAGAACCTGCCTGTGATGCCCGTAACCGAAAGCCTGACTTCGGACGCCTCCGCGACGGTCGAAGGGGTGATCAACCGCATCAACAACCTGCCGGTCGAGGAACTGATGCAAAGCGCGATCGCGTTCCTCGACAGCGCCGAGACGCTGGTGTCCAGCGATGACATCCGTGAAACGCCGGGCGACC
>JBFFQZ010000002.1:0-26566 GCA_041573235.1 Sulfitobacter sp.
CCTGCTGAACGCCGCCGATCTGGCGACGCTTTATCCCGACATGCCCGACCGCCCGGTCGGCGCGCTGCACACGCCGTCGGACATGCGCGCAGAGCCCTGGGTGGCGGTGCCCGCGCTGGCCGAACTTGCCGTGCGCGAGGGGGTGTGCATCGTCGAACACTGTGCCGTGCGCGGCCTTGATCTCGTGGCGGGCAGGGTCGCGGGGGTCGTGACCGAAAGCGGCCGGGTGGCCGCGCCGCGCGTGGTGCTGGCGGCGGGCGCCTGGTCGGCGCTGTTCCTGCGCAAACACGGTATCGACCAGCCGCAGCTGTCGGTGCGCAGCCAGGTGGCGGCGACAGAGCCTTTGCCGGATGTGGGCCAGGCGGCGGTGTCGGCTGCCGACGTCGCCTTTCGCAGGCGCGCCGATGGCGGCTATACATTGGCGCCGGGTGATGGGCCGGACCTCTACGTGGGCCCCGCTGCGGTGCGGGCCTTGCCCAAATACCTTGCGCAGCTGCGCGCCGATCCCTTTGGCGTGCGCCTGCGGCCCGCGGCGCCGACAGGCTATCCCGATGGCTGGCGCACCGCGCGGCGCTGGAGTCTCGACGCGCAAAGTCCGTTCGAGCGGATGCGCATACTGGACCCCAAGGCAAGCCCGCGCCGCATGGCAAGAACCGCGCGCGCGTTCGAGGCGCTGTTCCCGCAGCTTGGCCGGGTGCGCCTGAAGGCGACATGGGCGGGCATGATCGATACCATGCCCGACATCGTGCCGGTCGTGGATCACGCGCCGATCCTGGGGCTGATCGTCGGCACCGGGATGAGCGGTCACGGCTTTGGCATCGGTCCCGCGATGGGGCGCATCCTTGCCGATCTGGCCGCCGACAGGCCCGCGGGCCATGACCTGGGCCGGTTCCGCTTTGACCGCTTCACCGACGGCACGCCGATGAAACCCGGCCCCGACGTCTGACAGAAAGGGCAGTTCATGCCGATAAAGAACCGATTCGCCGACACCCATGCCGAGATCACCGGCTGGCGACGGCATCTGCACCAGCACCCCGAGATCGGTTTCGAGGTGCAACAGACCGCGCAGTTCGTCGTGGACAAGCTGCGATCCTTCGGCATCACCGACATCACCACCGGCATCGGCCGGACCGGGGTCGTCGCCGTGATCGAGGGGCGCAAGATTGGCTCGGGCCGGGTGATCGGACTGCGCGCGGACATGGACGCGCTGCCAATCCAGGAGGCGACCGGGCTTGCGCATGCCTCGCGCGTGCCGGGCATGATGCATGCCTGTGGCCACGACGGCCATACGGCGATGCTGTTGGGGGCGGCGCAATACCTCGCGGAAACGCGGGCCTTCGACGGCAAGGTCGCGCTGATCTTCCAGCCCGCCGAGGAAGGCGAAGGCGGCGGTCGCGAGATGTGCCGCGACGGACTCATGGCGCGTTGGGAAATCGACGAGGTCTATGGCATCCACAACATGCCCGGCGCTCCGGTGGGCACGTTCCACATCCGTGAGGGCGCGCTGTTGGCCGCGACGGATCAATTCGACATCGTCGTCACCGGGCAGGGTGGTCATGCCGCCGCCCCCCATGAGGCGATCGACCCCAACCTGGCGGCGGCGCATGTGATCGTCGCGCTCCAGTCAATCGCGAGCCGTGCGGTCGATCCGCTGAAACAGGTGGTGGTGTCGGTCTGCATGCTGCGCTCGGACAGCGAGGCGCATAACGTGATCCCCCATACGGTCACGATGCGCGGCACGGTCCGCTCGCTGGATCCTGCGGTGCGCGATCTGGCGCATCGGCGGTTCGAAGAGATCGTGGATCTGACCGCGCGCGCCCATGGCTGTACGGCGCAGATCACGTATGAGCGCGGGTACCCCGTGACCGTCAACCATGGCGCGGAAACGGGCTTTGCCGCGGAGGCCGCCGAAGAGATTACCCCCGGTGTGGATCGCGACACGCCGCCGATCATGGCCGGGGAGGATTTCGCCTATATGCTCGAGGAGCGTCCGGGCGCCTATATCATGCTGGGCAACGGCGACGGGCCGACGGTGCATCACCCGATGTTCGACTTCAACGACGAAGCGATACCTGCGGGCTGTTCGTGGTTTGCGGAATTGGTTGAACGGCGGCTGCCCCTGTAGCCGCGTTTGGCGTCCGTTCGGGTATTTCCCGGCCCCGTCTGGGTGCTGGCATATTGCGGTGCGCTGGGATAGATGCAGGTGCAAATGCATCTATCAGGAGGTCCCTCATGCCCGTCAAGAACCGCTTTGCCGAACTGCACAACGACATCACCGCCTGGCGCCGGGATCTGCACGAACACCCCGAAATCCTGTTCGAGACTCACCGCACGGCGGCCACGGTTGCCGAAAAGCTGCGCGCCTTCGGCTGTGACGAGGTGGTCGAGGGCATCGGGCGCACCGGTGTGGTGGGCGTGATCAAGGGCAAGACCGATAGCTCGGGCAAGGTCGTCGGGCTGCGCGCGGACATGGATGCGCTGCCGATCCACGAGCAGACGGGGCTTGAGTATGCGTCGAAGACCGAAGGCGCCATGCATGCCTGCGGCCACGACGGGCATACCGCCATGTTGCTTGGGGCTGCCCAATATCTTGCAGAGACACGGAATTTCGACGGCACCGCCGTGGTGATCTTTCAGCCCGCTGAGGAGGGCGGCGGCGGCGGCAAGGTCATGTGCGATGACGGCATGATGGAGCGTTGGGGGATCCAGGAAGTATACGGCATGCACAACTGGCCCGGAATGCCCGCGGGCAGCTTTGCGATCCGGCCTGGGCCTTTCTTTGCCGCGACCGACCTTCTGGATATCGAAATCGAAGGGCTGGGCGGCCATGCGGCCAAGCCCAACGAGACGATAGACCCGACGGTTATCGCGAGCCAGATCATCAGCGCGCTGCAAAGCATCGTCAGCCGCAACGCAGATCCGGTGGGCTGTATCGTGGTGTCGATTACGTCGTTCCAGACGTCGTCGAATGCCTATAACGTGATCCCGCAGAAGGTGCATCTGAAGGGCACGGTGCGGACCCTGTCGAACGAGCTGCGCGATCTGGCGGACAAGCGCGTGGGCGAGATCTGTACCGGGATCGCGAGCGCCATGGGCGGTGTGGCACGGGTAACCTATGAGCGGAATTATCCGGTGATGGTCAACCACGAGGCGCAGACGGCGTTTGCCGCTGAGGTGGCAGCATCCGTGGCGGGCGAATGTTCCGAAGCGCCGCTGGTGATGGGGGGCGAGGATTTCGCCTTCATGCTCGAGGAGCGGCCGGGGGCGTATATTCTGGTGGGCAATGGCGATACGGCGATGGTGCACCACCCGCTCTACAATTTCAACGACGAGGTCATTCCGGTTGGATGCAGCTGGTGGGCGGGGATCGTCGAGCAGCGTATGCCCGCAGCCTGAGATCCATCTTGCCGGTGGGGGTGGGCGACACGCCCACCTTACAAGGGTGTGTCGCCATCTTCGGGCGGCACGATCCCCGTGATGGGGCACCTGTAACGGGCAATCCTGAGAAGCTGTCATCGGGGCACAGGTGTTGTGCTGCGATCATCTGCGAAAACCGGGGACCGATCGAACGGCAGGCTACCTCGGTTCCGAGAGAAGCTGACGGTAGAGGGCGATCAGGCTCTGCGCCTCGTTGCGGATCGAGAAATGTTCGACGACATGCGCGCGGGCGTTCCGGCGCCAGTCCGCAAGCTGTTCGGGCCGTGACAGGGCATCATCCACGGCTTTGGCCAGCGCGGGGATGTCGTCCGGATCCACGAGGCTGCCGGTCTGCTGTTCAACGATCAGCTGCTCGAATGCGCCGACGCGGGTCGCGATCACGGGGCACCCCGTCGCCATTGCTTCGATCGGGGTCAGGCCGAACCCCTCCCAGCGTTGCGGCGCCACGTAAAGATCCAGCACGGCGTACCAGTCGGCCATGGCTTCGGTCGGCACTTCGGGCATGAAGTGGATGCGGTCCTCGAGCCCTGCCGCCGTGACGCTCTTGCGCAGATCCTGAACGAAGGCTTCATCCTCGCCCACGGCGCGACCCATGACCAGCGCATGCGCTGAAGGATGCCTGCCCAGTACCTCGATCATCGCTTCGACATAGGCGTCGGTGCCTTTTTGCTTGCGCAGCCGACCGTAGCAACCGATCAGCGGGCCCGTCGTCGGCAGGCCCATACCGGCGCGCAGGGCGGTGCGGTCGGGCGCTGGCGCAAATTCATCGGTGTCGATGCCGTGCATGATGACGGTGGCCGACCCTTCGAGGTAGGCGGCCGTCTTGTCAGAAGTGGCAACCACCGCGTCCATTCTCCGGATCAGCCAGCGGGTGAGGCCCGACTGCTTGCGCTGCGAGGCCGAGGTGAACATCAGTTTCAGCCGCTTGCCGAGCAGGTATTTCAGCGCCAGTCCGCCGATCATTTCGACGTTGCGGCGCGCGTGCCAGACGCGCAAAGGACCACGCGGCAGGGTGATCAGCGCGCGCAGCGGAATTTGCGGCACATGCGCGGGAATCACCGGGCCGGTGGCCACGATGCCAATATCGCGTGCCTGTACCGGCACCAGCCGGACCACCGTCGCGGTAACCCCCGACAGCCTGCGTTTGAAATTGGGCGCAATCACTTCGATGGGTCTGGTGTCGGTCATGTCAGCCTCAGGGCATTGATCAGGCGGTTCGCAATCGTGTCGAGCTTGCCGGTCTCGGTTTTGGCGAAATCTCCGGCCGCGGTCAGGGTCCTGGCGCGGGCAGCAGGATCGCTGAGCAACGTGTCGACCTGCACGGCCAGATCGTTGCTATCGGTGACGGTGCGCGCAGCGCCCGCTTTCTGCATCGCGGCAAAGGTTTCGGCGAAGTTGAAGACATGGCCGCCCGACAGCACCGCCGCGCCCGATTGCGCCACCTCGAACGGGTTGTGCCCGCCGATCGGCAACAGCGAGCCGCCCAGGAACACGATGTCGGAAAGCGCGTACCAACTGCCCAGCTCGCCCAGCGTATCGGCCAGATAGACCGCTTCGCCCGGCGCATCGCCACGCGTGCGGCGGGTGAAGGGCATGCCGGTGTCCGCGATGCGCTGCGCCACTTCGTCGCCGCGCTCGGGGTGGCGGGGAACCAGGATGAGGTGCAGATCGGGATGGCGGACGCGCAGCAGCTTGTGCGCGGCCAGAACGATCTGTTCCTCGCCCGCATGGGTCGAGGCGGCGACCCACACCGGGCGGTGGCCAAGCGCCGCGCGCGCCTCGAAGATCAGGTCTTGGTCCTGGGGCAGGGGACCGGCAAAGGATTTGAGGTTCTGCCCCCGCGCGACCCGGTCGGCCGGCGCATGCATGCGCACCATCGCCTCGGCCATGGCGTCGTTCTGGGTCAGGATCAGGTCAAAGACCTCAAGCACATGGGCCGCGAAGTCGGGCCGTTTGGCCCACGCGGCGATCGAGCGTTCTGACAGGCGCGCATTGACCAGCGCCATCGCGGCCCCCGTCTCATGGGTGCGGCGCAGCATCTGCGGCCAAAGTTCGCTATCGACAAAGATCGCCGCATCGGGGCGCCAGTGCGCGAGAAATCGCTTGAGCGGCCCCGGCGCGTCCAGCGGTGCGAATTGATGCTCCGTCCGCGGTGGAATCCGCTGCGCGATCAGCGTGGCTGAGGTGGCAGTGCCCGAGGTGATCAGAAAATGCGCGTGGGGCAGCGCGACGCCCATGCGGGTGATGAGCGTCAGCACCGACAGGCTTTCTCCGACGGAGGCCGCGTGGAACCAGATCAGCGGACCGGGCGCGCGCGGGGCGGTGGCATGACCCAGCCGTTCATGGGCGCGGTGCGTCTCGACACCCGCGTCGCGCAGCTTGCGCGTGACGTGGCGCGCGGCGAAAGGCACCAGAATCATGCTGATCAGGACATAGAACCGATACAGGAGAGGCGCGCGCACGGGGGCTCAGCCGCCGGTATGGCTCATATGGCGGGGCATCTGGCCGTCGAGCGTCTGACGGGAATAGTCGAAATCATGGCCCTTAGGCTTGAGGTTGATCGCTGCGCGAATGGCCTCTTCGAGCGGGCCGTTGTCATCGGGGTGCGCGCGCAGTGGCGGGCGCAGATCCGCGCTGTCTTCCTGTCCGAGGCACAGATAGATCTCACCGGTGCAGGTGATCCGCACGCGGTTGCAGCTTTCGCAGAAATTATGGCTCAGCGGCGTGATGAAACCGATCTTCTGGCCGGTTTCCTCAAGCCGCACATAGCGCGCGGGCCCACCTGTCCGCTCGGCCAGGTCGGTGACGGTGTAATGGCGCGCGTATTCCGCACGGACGTCGTCAAGCGACCAGTATTGGCCCAGCCGGTCCTCGTTGCCGATGTCGCCCATCGGCATGACCTCAATCCAGGTCAGGTCCATGCCGCGCTCTGCACACCAGCTGGTGATCTGCGGCAGTTCGGGTTCATTGAACCCCTTGAGCGCGACCGCGTTGATTTTCACGTGAAGCCCGGCCGCCTGCGCCGCGTCGATGCCGCGCAGAACCTGTGCCAGACGGCCCCAGCGGGTGATATCGGCGAACTTGGCCTCATCCAGCGTGTCGAGCGATATGTTTACCCGGCGCACGCCCGCAGCATAGAGCGCATCCGCGTATTTCTCCAACTGGCTGCCGTTGGTGGTCAGCGTCAGCTCGTCAAGCGTGCCCGCGTCAAGGTGCCGTTTCATGCTGTCGAAAAACGTCATGATGCCGCGCCGGACCAGTGGCTCGCCTCCGGTGATGCGAAGCTTTTCATCCCCGAGCCCGACAAAGGCCGTGCATATGCGATCAAGCTATTCCAGGGACAGAAGTTCCTTCTTGGGCAGGAAGGTCATGTTCTCTGACATGCAATAGACACAGCGGAAATCGCAGCGGTCCGTGACGGAGACGCGCAGATAGGTAATGGCACGGGCGAATGGATCGATAAGGGGTGCTGTCATGTGCTCAGTGGTATAGATTGGCAGAATAGGGGGCAAGCAGCATTTCGAGGGGTTGGAGCGTTTGAAAGCGCGGGCTAGGGTAGCGTCATGATCCGCATTTCAGTATCCGCCGCGCTTTGTGCAATTGCCCTGAGCGCCTGTGCGCCGATTGGTCCTGGCCAGCCCGAGGATGCCGCGCCGGTGGCTGCGAATGCACCGACCGGACAAATTGCGCAGGGGCAGGGCGCGGCTGACCTGTCAGATCCGGCGCTTGTCGGCGCGGCGTCACCGCCGCCGTCGGCCAGGACGCAAGAGGCGCTGGACACCACCACCAGCGCGCAGCGCATCATGGCGGCGGCACCCGCCGCGCCCGATCGCGCATCGCGCAGCCTCGGCACCACTGTCGTCAGCCTGGGCAGCCCGTCCGAGCCGGGTTTCTGGCTAAAGACCCCGCTCGTCCAGACCCGGGCCCTCGGGCGCGTCGCGCATGGGGCGAATGGCAAATCGGTGGCGGTGACGCTGATCCCGATCGACGGCCCGGCCACCGGCGGCAGCCGCCTGTCGCTGCCCGCCATGCGTCTGATCGGCGCGTCGCTGGCCGATCTGACCGAGGTCGAGGTCCTGCACGAGGGCTGAGCGCCGCTGGCTTTGTCGTCCTCGGCCCTTGCGCGCCCATTGCTATTTCAGTCAACGGTCACCCCGGCGCGCCTGCGCTATGGCAACAGCCGCGAGGCCTCCTTGCGGGCAAACGGCTTCATCGCCGCGCCGTGGGCGTCCAGAAATGCCACCACCCGCGCGGGGTCGTGTTTGCTCAATTCGCGCAGCCACCATGCAACGGCCTTCTGGATGAACCGCTGATGATCGCCGACATAACCGGCCGCCCAGCCAAGGATCCGGTCGCGCGCGGCGCGCTCTTCCGGCTTTGGGTGGTTCTGCTTGGTCCATGGCAGCGTCGCCACCAGTGCCGCGCGGCGCGTCCACATGTGCTCCGAGCGGGTCCAGACTTCGACCTCGTCAAGGCGCCGGGGATCGGCCACCAGCCGCTTCTGCGCGGCCATGCAGGCGTGATCGGCAATGGCCCAGCTGTCAAAATCGGGCACCCAGGACGCGATAAGCCGCCACGCGGCGCCGTCGTCGGGACGCAATCGCGCCTGTGTCAGCAGCTTGGCCGCCGCCAGCCGCGCCTCGAAGATGTCGGTCTGCCAAAGCCCGTCCGCCAGGGCTACGCGCGCGGGCACATCCAGCTCGTCGCGCCATGCTTTGGTCAGGTCGTTGATCTGCTGATTTGTCAGTCCCAGATAGACCCGTGGGGCCTTGTGATAGCTGCGCAGCCCCTCTGCGCGTTCGGGATTGGCGAGGGCCTGCAGCGCGGCGAGATATGGCTCATGCATCGGAGGCGGCACCGATCACTTCGGTGGGCATTCCGTCGATGGTATGCCGGTTGCGCTCCGCCCAATACGTCTCGATCGCCTCCGGGCCTTTGTCGTCGGCCCATTTGGTCAGGACCTCGCGGTCGCCCGCGAAGTCATAGAACGGCACCGCGTAGCCACAGCTGGTCTGAAGCATCTCGACATGCATGTCATAGACCTGGCGCGCGCCGACCGCCTCGGGGAACAGCGCGTTCAGCTCGTCGAAATCCGCGTCGCGCCGATGCAGGCAGCGCGCGGTGCCATAGGCGCGCATGATCATCGGACGGGTCTCGAATCCGCACCACATCAGGGTCATGCGGTTGACACGCAGCAGGTGCCCGGCGGTCTCGTTGCCCGACCCGGTCAGGTTGCGCCACACGATCCGGTCGGGGCCCAGGACGCGCAGGCTGTCCATCCCCTTGGGCGAGATGTTCACGCGGCCATCTTCGGCGGCGGTGCCGCAAAAGAACATGTGCTGCGCTTCGATGAAGTTGCGATGATCGTCTTCCATGCGATTGAATTGCTTGGCCATTGGTTCACCTTTCCTGGCTTGTCGATGGTGCGGGGCTGGTCGTCTTGAAGTGGATTGGCCCTCACCCTGTGACTGGCCCGCTTCTGCTTCGCGAGGTGCCCGACCGTGACGCGTCAAGCGAACCGGGGGCGGTGGCCGGAACAGCTCTCGCACCGAGCCCTGCCCATGCCGCCACGGATACCTCACATGTCAGCTGCTGCGCCCTTTCCTGGCCTTCTTGGCCTTGAGAAGTTCCATCAGCTTGCGCGCCATGCCGGGCTTTTCCACCTGCGGCGCACGTGCGAGTGCCAGCGCATCCGGTTCCACATCCGATGTGATGACGGAGCCCGAGCCGGTCATCGCACCGTCACCCACATGCACAGGCGCGACCAGCATGGTGTTCGAGCCGATGAAGGCGCCCGCGCCGATGTGGGTGTGGTGCTTCATCACGCCGTCGTAGTTGCAGGTGATGGTGCCCGCGCCGACATTCGCCTGCGCGCCCACGAAGGCGTCGCCGATATAGCTGAGGTGGTTGACCTTGGCGCCCTCGGCGATGGTCGCGTTCTTGATCTCGACGAAATTGCCGACACGGGTGTTCTCGGCCAGCTCGGCGCCGGGGCGCAGGCGGGCGTACGGGCCGACAACTGCGCCCCGTGAGACATGGCAGCCCTCGAGGTGGCTGAACGCGCGGATGCGCGCGCCGGATTCGACGGTCACGCCCGGACCAAAGACCACATGAGGCTCGATCAGCGCATCGCGGCCGATCACCGTGTCGCGGGCGACAAAGACGGTGTCGGGCGCTTGCAGGGTCACGCCGTTTTCCAGCAGGGCTGCGCGGGCGCGGGTCTGGAATGCGGCCTCAGCATCGGCCAGCTGCGCGCGGGAGTTCACGCCAAGCGTTTCCGCTTCGGCGCAGGTGACGGCGGTGGCGCTGAGCCCGCGCGACCGGGCCAGTCCGATGATGTCGGTGAGATAGTATTCGCCCGATGCATTTTCATTGCCCACTGCGGCGATCAGATCGAACAGGAGCGCCGCATTGCACGCGATCACGCCGCTGTTGCACAGGGTCACGGCGCGTTCCTCCGCGTCGGCGTCCTTGAATTCGACAATGCGCTCGAGCGACGGGCCGTCCATGATCAGACGGCCATAGCGACCGGGATCGGCGGCCTCGAAGCCCAGGACGACGACATCGTTGCCTTCAGCCGCGCTCATCATGGTTTCAAGCGTCTCGGAAGATACGAAAGGGGTGTCGCCATAAAGGACGATCGCGGTGCCCTCGAAGCCGCCGAGCGCCTCGCGGGCCTGGTTGACGGCATGCGCGGTTCCAAGCTGTTCTTGCTGAATGACGACCGTTGCGGTTTCGTCGTAGGCCAGCGCGGCATCACGTACGGCCTCGGCCCCGTGGCCCGCGACGACGACGGTGTGGCGGGGGTCCAGCGTGGCGCCGACGGCCATGGCATGGACCAGCATCGGCTCGCCGGCGATGCTGTGGAGGACTTTGGGCAGTTCCGAATTCATGCGCGTGCCTTTGCCCGCGGCCAAGATGATGAGGCTGGTGTCCATGGGGTGTCCTGTATGCTCGTTCCGCCCCTGTTTACTGCATGGGCGCGTCAGCACAAGGCGGGCAGGATCACTTCGGGTTGCGACTTGCAACATGGTGGCGGCGCGGATAGGCGATTACGGGCGTGGCAAGAGGTGATGTGCAATGAGAACGGTGGTCTTCGATCTGGACGGGACGCTGGCCGATACCAGCGGCGATCTGATTGCCGCGGCGAATGCGTGCTTTCGTGACATGGGCGAGGGCGATCTGCTTGACCCTGCGCGCGACGCGGGGACGGCGTTGCGCGGCGGGCGCGCGATGCTGCGGCTGGGGATGGCCCGGATGGGGCGCGCGGCGGATGATCCGCTGATCGACGCCTATTACCAGCCGCTGCTGGTGCATTATGCCCGCGACATCGACCGTCACACGCGTCTTTACGATGGGGCGATGGCCGCGGTCGATACCCTCAAGTCGCGCGGCTACCTGGTCGCGATCTGCACCAACAAGCCCGTAGGGCTGGCGACCGAACTGCTGACCCGTCTGGGCGTGTTGCATGATTTCGCCGCCGTCCTGGGGGCCGACAGCCTGGCCGTGCGCAAACCCGATCCCGAGCATCTGTTCGAGACCGTGCGGCGTGCGGGGGGCACGCCCGCGCGGTCTTTGCTGGTGGGGGACAGCGATACCGATCGAAATACGTCGAAAGCGGCAGGTGTGCCGTCGATTCTGGTGACATTCGGTCCCGCGGGTGGTGATATGGCAGCATTGGAGCCAGATGCGCTGTTGGAGCGCTACGGGGATTTGCCGGACATTGCGGACCGGCTTTTGGGAAGCGTGTGATGAGCGAAACATTCAAGGGAAATTTCACCCAACAGGAACCGATCCCCGAAGCAGGGATCGAAGCGGCGGTGGCGGTGATGCGCCATGGGCGCCTGCACCGGTACAACACCGCCCCCGGCGAGACGGCGCAAACCGTTCTGCTGGAACAGGAATTCGCGGCATTGGTTGGATCGAAGTATTGCCTTGCGGTGGCGTCGGGGGGCTATGCCATGGCGACGGCCCTTCGGGCGGTGGGGGTCAAACCGGGCGACAAGGTCCTGACCAATGCATTCACGCTGGCACCCGTGCCCGGAGCGATTGCCGCCGTGGGCGCCGTGCCCGTGTTCCTGGGCGTGACCGAGGCGCTTGTGCTGGATCTGGACGACCTGGCCGCCCGGGCGGGCGAGGCGTCGGTGCTGTTGCTGAGCCACATGCGCGGGCACATCTGCGACATGGACCGGCTGATGAAGATCTGTGACGCGGCCGACATCACGGTGATCGAGGATTGCGCGCATACGATGGGCGCCGCCTGGCGCGGGCGCGCGTCGGGGACCTGGGGCAAGGTGGGCTGTTATTCGTGCCAGACCTACAAGCATGTCAATTCTGGTGAGGGAGGCCTGCTGGTGACCGACGATGCCGAGGTGGCGGCGCGGTCGATCATGTATTCGGGCTCTTACATGCTGTACGAGCGCCACCTGGCGGGGCCGCCGAAGGAAACATTCGAGACGATCCGCTATGAGACGCCCAACATCTCGGGGCGGATGGACAACCTGCGTGCGGCGATCCTGCGGCCCCAGATCGCGGACCTGCCGCGCCAGTGCACCCGCTGGAACGCACGCTATGGCGTGATCGAAGAGGGACTCAGGGGCACCCCGGGCCTCACGCTGATCGAGCGGCCCGGGGAAGAGGCCTTTGTTGGCTCTTCGATCCAGTTTCTGCTGAAGGGCTGGGCGGCGGCGGCGGTTGAGGGGCTTCTGGCCCGCTGTGCCGCGCGCGGTGTGGAGTTGAAATGGTTCGGCGCCGCGGAGCCGGTCGGGTTCACCAGCCGGTATGACAGCTGGCGCTATGTCGATGCGCCCGCGATGCCCGACAGCGACCGGGTGTTGGCAGGGATCATCGACATGCGGGTGCCACTGACGTTCAGCCTTGAGGATTGCGCCCAGATCGCGCGGATCATCGCGGACGAAGTGACGCAAGCGTCACAGGGTGCGGCGTGACCTTGGCGCGCGGCCTGTAAAAACACCCCTGACCGCGCACCGGACAGGATCTGAATGAGCGCTTGCGCGCACGACATGTTCAGGCCGCGTGCGCGGCGTTGTTGTGGTCCGCAGTCGGGCTTGGCGTGGGTCGCACGGCCTGCCGCGCTTTGCGCGGTCGCGGAGGGACGCATCCGCAAGCGGCGGGGCCTTGGGCCGGGTATCGGTGCGGTCGGTCCGGTGGTTTTCCTTGAGTGTCGACAACCTGCATCTTCTTGAGGCACTATTCCCGGCAGGCTGTCGGGTCTTTGGCCGGAACGGGGGCTGTTGCGGGGCTTGACCGGTGGTGGTTGTTCTGCAAGTAATGAACAAGCGTTCAATAAATACGGGCAGAGGAGATTCCATGTTCAACGCCACAATGCAGTTTGATCTGGGCGAAGACGTCAACGCGATCCGCGAGATGGTGCACCGTTGGGCGCAGGATCGCGTGCGCCCGATGGCGCGGGACATTGACGCCGACAACCTTTTTCCCGCCGCGTTGTGGCAGGAGATGGGCGAGCTTGGCCTTTTGGGCATGACCGTCGAAGAGGAGTTTGGCGGTACGGGACAGGGCTATCTGGCCCATACGGTCGCCGTTGAGGAAATCGCGCGGGCCTCTGCCTCTGTTTCGCTGTCCTATGGCGCGCATTCGAACCTGTGCGTCAACCAGATCCGTCTGAACGGCACCGACGACCAGCGACGGAAATATCTGCCCAAGCTCTGCTCGGGAGAGCATGTAGGGGCGCTGGCGATGTCGGAAACCTCGGCGGGGTCGGACGTGGTGTCGATGAAGCTGAGTGCGGAAAAGCGCAACGACCACTATCGGCTGAGCGGCAACAAGTACTGGATCACCAACGGCTGCGACGCGGAAACGCTGGTGGTCTATGCCAAGACCGACAAGGACGCCGGATCCAAGGGGATCACCGCCTTCCTGATCGAGAAATCGATGAAGGGGTTCACCACCAGCGCGCATTTCGACAAGCTGGGCATGCGGGGTTCGAACACGGCCGAATTGATCTTTGACGATTGCGAGGTGCCGTTCGAGAACGTGCTGGGCGAAGAGGGCAAGGGCGTGCGGGTGCTGATGTCGGGGCTCGACTATGAGCGGGTCGTGCTGGCGGGCATCGGGCTTGGCCTCATGGCGGCCTGTCTGGACGAAATCATGCCCTACATGGCCGAGCGCAAGCAGTTTGGCCAGCCGGTGGGCAGCTTCCAGCTGATGCAGGGCAAGATGGCGGATATGTACACCGCAATGAATTCGGCCCGCGCGTATGTCTACGAGGTGGCCAAGTCCTGTGACCGGGGCGAAGTGACGCGGGCGGATGCGGCGGCGTGCTGTCTTTATGCTTCGGAGCAGGCGATGACGCAGGCGCATCAGGCGGTGCAGGCGATGGGCGGTGCGGGATACCTGGCGGACAACCCGGTCGCGCGGATCTTCCGCGACGCCAAGCTGATGGAGATCGGCGCGGGCACCTCCGAGATCCGGCGCATGCTGGTGGGCCGTGAGATGATGGCGGCGATGGGCTGATGGACGTGACGCTGCCGGGGCTGGATGGAGAGGGGCGCTGGGACATTCCCGCGCGGCTCAACATGGCGCGGCAGTGTCTGGGCCATCCTCCCGAGGCGCTGGCCGTGATCGATCTGACGGCTGCGCGGCGCGACGTGAGCTTTGGCGCGCTGGGCGAGATGGTGGACGGGCTGGCGCGGGCGCTGGACGCGCGGGTCGCGCCGGGCGACCGTGTGGGCGTGCTGCTGAGCCAGAGCCCGTGGTGCGTGGCGGCCCATCTGGCGGTCTGGAAGATTGGCGCGGTTTCGGTGCCGCTTTTCAAGCTTTTCAAACATGATGCGCTGGCATCACGGGTGCTGGACGCAGGTGCGAAGATCGTCCTGACCGATGCCGAAGGCGCCGCGCTGTTGGGCGATCTGGCAGAGCCGTTGTTGGCCGCGGAGGTCGGTGTGCCCGGTGATCCGGTCGATTTCGCCGATACCGGGCCCGAAGATCCCGCGGTGCTGATCTATACCTCCGGCACGACCGGCAGCCCGAAGGGCGCGCTGCACGGGCACCGGGTGCTGACCGGGCACCTGCCGGGCGTCGCGATGAGCCATGACCACCTGGGCCAGCCCGGCGACTGTCTGTGGACGCCTGCGGATTGGGCGTGGATCGGGGGCCTGTTCGACGTGGCGATGCCCGCGCTGGCGCTGGGTGTGCCCGTGGTCGCCGCACGGATGGCGAAATTCGACGTGGCCGAATGCCAGAGGATCATCGCCGAAGGCGCTGTCAAAAATGTGTTTTTCCCGCCAACGGCCCTGCGGATGCTCAAGGCCGGGGGCGTGGGCATTGACGGGCTGCGGTCGGTCGCGAGCGGCGGTGAGCCGCTGGGCGCCGAGATGCTGGCCTGGGGCCGCGATGCATTCGGCGTGGCGATCAACGAATTCTATGGCCAGACCGAATGCAACATGGTCGCGTCAAGCTGCGGCGTCGATTTCGAATCCCGGCCAGGATGCATCGGCAAGCCGGTGCCGGGGTTCGACATCGCCGTGCTGGACGGCGTCGCACCCACCGACGGCGAAGGCGATGTGGCGATCCGACGGGGCGCTGCGTCAATGATGCTGGGTTATTGGCAGCGGCCCGACGAAACGGCGGCCAAGTTTCGCGGCGACTGGTTGCTGACCGGTGACCGCGGGATCTGGGAGGGTGACTTCCTGCGTTTCGTGGGGCGCGAGGACGATGTGATCACCTCGTCGGGCTATCGCATCGGACCGGCCGAGATCGAGGATTGTTTGCTGACCCATCCGCAGGTCGCGACCGTGGGTGTTGTGGGCAAGCCCGATCCGCTGAGGACAGAGATCGTCAAGGCCTACGTGGTGCGCACGCCGGGCGGCGACGTGACCGCCGAGGCGTTGCAGGAATGGGTAAAGGAACGGCTTGCAAGCTATTCATACCCCAGAGAGATTTCCTTTGTCGAGGCGCTGCCGATGACCGTGACGGGCAAAGTGATCCGCCGCGAGCTGAAGGCACGCGCGGCGGCCGAGGGCGCGGCATGAGCCGCGACCTGCTGGAACGGCGGCATTTCATACGACCGGATCTTGAGGTGAGAGAGACATGAAACTGCAATCACAGGCGCTACCGTCGTCAGAGGCGTTCAAAGCCAATCGGGATGCACATCTGGAGGCCTTGGGGCAGATCCGTGAAGCCGCAGACGCGGCGGCACTGGGCGGCGGCGCACGGTCGCGCGAGCGCCATGTGAGCCGGGGCAAGATGCTGCCGCGCGAGCGGGTGGCGAACCTGCTGGATCCCGGATCGCCGTTCCTCGAGATCGGCGCGGTGGCGGCGCACGGGCTCTATGGCGGGGCCGCGCCCTGTGCGGGCGTGATCACGGGCATCGGGCAGGTGCAGGGTCAGGAGGTCATGGTGGTGTGCAACGATGCCACCGTGAAGGGCGGCACCTATTATCCGATGACGGTCAAGAAACACCTGCGGGCGCAGGAAATAGCCGAGGAAAACCACCTTCCTTGCATCTACCTGGTGGACAGCGGCGGGGCGAACCTGCCCAATCAGGACGAGGTATTTCCCGACCGGGACCACTTTGGCCGGATTTTCTACAACCAGGCACGGATGAGCGCCAAGGGCATCCCCCAGATCGCGGTCGTGATGGGATCATGCACCGCCGGCGGGGCCTATGTACCCGCGATGTCGGATGTCACGATCATCGTGAAGGAACAGGGCACCATCTTTCTGGCCGGGCCGCCGCTGGTGAAGGCCGCAACGGGAGAGGTCGTCACGGCCGAGGATCTGGGCGGCGGCGATGTGCACACGCGGCTGTCGGGCGTGGCCGATTACCTGGCCGAGGATGACGCTCACGCGCTGGCGCTGGCGCGGCGCGCCGTGGGGCATCTCAACCGCAGCAGACCCGCCACCGTGCAGTGGCAAACCTCCGAAGAGCCCGCCTATGACCCCGAGGAAATCCTTGGCGTGGTGCCGGGGGATCTGCGCACGCCCTACGACATCCGCGAGGTGATCGCGCGGCTGGTCGACGGCTCGCGCTTTGACGAATTCAAGCCGCGTTTCGGCGAAACACTGGTGACCGGGTTTGCCCATCTCAAGGGCTGCCCGATCGGCATCGTCGCCAACAACGGCGTGCTGTTTTCCGAGGCCGCCCAGAAGGGTGCGCATTTCGTGGAGCTGTGCTCGTCGCGGGGCATCCCGCTGGTTTTCCTGCAGAACATCACCGGCTTTATGGTGGGCCGCAAATACGAAAACGAGGGCATCGCGCGCCACGGCGCCAAGATGGTCACGGCAGTGGCCTGCACCAACGTACCCAAGATCACGATGCTGGTGGGCGGCTCCTTCGGGGCGGGCAACTATGGCATGGCGGGCCGGGCCTATAGCCCGCGGTTCATGTGGTCATGGCCAAATTCGCGGATCTCGGTCATGGGTGGCGCGCAGGCGGCGGGGGTTCTGGCCACCGTGAAACGCGACGCGATCGAACGCGGCGGCGGCGCGTGGTCCGCCGAAGAAGAGGCCGCCTTCAAGCAGCCGACCATCGACATGTTCGAAGAACAGTCGCATCCACTTTATGCATCGGCGCGCCTGTGGGACGACGGGATCGTCGACCCGCGCAAAAGCCGTGATGTCCTTTTCCTGAGCCTGTCGGCCAGCCTGAACGCCCCGATCGAGGAAACGCGTTTTGGCGTGTTCCGGATGTGATTTGTCACCCGGTGCACGGCGCGGACCCTGCGCGGGAACGCGGTGGGGCAGATGCGGGTCGGCCGCATGACCGACTAGCGGGTGCTGCAGGTGTCGCATGCCTTTGGCGCAACAAGATAATGGGGCAGTGCGTCCCGAAGGAAGGAGAGAGCCGTGTTTGATACGATCCTGATTGCCAACCGGGGCGAGATTGCCTGCCGGGTGATGGAGACGGCGCAGGCCATGGGGGTGCGCTGTGTCGCGGTGTATTCGGACGTCGATGCGGGCGCAAAGCATGTGGCGATGGCAGATGTCGCGGTGCATATCGGCGGTGCCGCGCCCGCGGACAGCTACCTGCGCGGCGACGTGATCATCCAGGCCGCGCTCGATACCGGCGCGCAGGCGATCCACCCCGGCTATGGCTTTCTCAGCGAGAACCCGGAATTCGTGGATGCGGTCGTGGCGGCGGGGCTGACATTCATCGGGCCATCGGCGCCCGCGATCCGTGCGATGGGCCTCAAGGACGCGGCAAAGGCCCTCATGGTCGAGGCGGGCGTGCCCGTGGTGCCGGGTTATCACGGCAGCGATCAGGACGATGGGCTGCTGGCGGCGGAGGCGGACAAGATCGGCTATCCGGTGCTGATCAAGGCGGTCGCGGGCGGCGGTGGCAAGGGCATGCGTCTGGTCGAGGACCGCGCCGGATTTGCCGACGCGCTGGCCAGCGCCCGCTCGGAGGCAAAGACCGCCTTCGGCAATGCCGATGTGCTGGTCGAAAAATTCGTGAACCAGCCGCGTCACATCGAGGTTCAGGTGTTCGGCGATGGCACGCGGGCGGTCCATCTGTTCGAGCGTGATTGCTCCCTCCAACGCCGCCACCAGAAGGTGATCGAAGAGGCCCCAGCGCCGGGCATGACCGAGGCCATGCGCGCGGCGATGGGCGCGGCGGCGGTCCGCGCGGCCGAGGCGATCGGTTACAGGGGGGCGGGCACGGTGGAATTCATCGTGGACGGATCGGGCGGTTTGTCGGCTGACGGCTTTTTCTTCATGGAGATGAATACGCGTCTGCAGGTCGAGCATCCGGTGACCGAGGCGATCACCGGTGTGGATCTGGTCGAGTGGCAGCTGCGCGTGGCGTCCGGAGAGGATCTGCCGCTGGCGCAGGAGGCCTTGGGCATCGCGGGCCACGCCTTTGAGGCACGGCTTTACGCCGAGGATGTGCCCAAGGGGTTTCTGCCTGCCACGGGGACGCTGACGCATCTGCGCTTTGATCCGTCCTGCCGGGCGGACAGCGGCGTGCGCGCGGGCGACACGATCAGCCCGTTCTATGATCCGATGATCGCAAAGATCATCGTGCACGGCCCCACGCGGGATGTGGCGCTGGCGCGGCTGCGGCGGGCGCTGGAGCAGTGTGAGGTCGCAGGCACGGTGACCAACCTTGCATTTCTGGGCGCGCTGGCGGGGCATGCGGGTTTTCGCGCGGGCGAGGTCGACACCGGCCTGATCGGTCGCGACATCGACATGCTGACCGCGCTGCCGCCCGTGGAGGCGCGCCATGTCGCGCTGGCCGGGATGGCCGCGCTGGGCCTGCTGGACGCGGGGCCGCAGGCGGGGTTCTCCCTGTGGCAGCCCCTGGCGCAGCAGGTTGGCCTGCGCCGCGACGACGAGGTGCTGCAGATCAAGGTCGTTGTGGCCGGGCCGGACCGACAGCTCTGGCAGGTGGACGATGAACAGGTCGAGGCGCTGCGGATCGGCGGCGTCTGGGAACTGGGCGGTCATCCCGCCGCGCCGGTGGCCGTGTCGGGCGACACCATCACGGTTTTCGACGGCTACGGCGTGGCGTTCGAGCGGATCGATCCGCTGTTGCAGGCCGCTGCCGGGCAGGGCGACGGCAACCTGATCGAAGCGCCGATGCCGGGGCTGGTGCGTTCGGTGGATGCGGTCGTGGGGCAGGCGGTGGCCAAGGGTGACAGGCTTGCCGTGCTGGAGGCGATGAAAATGGAACATGCGCTGCTCGCGGTGCGCGACGGGATCGTGGCCGAGGTGCTGGCGAAGGCTGGTGATCAGGTAGAAGCGGGTGCGGCGCTGGTCCGGCTGGAAGCGGAGGCAGAGGCCGCATGATCACGCTGCATCACTGTCCGCAGACCCGTTCGATGCGCAGCCTGTGGCTGCTGCATGAGCTGGGCATCGACTTCGAGGTCCGCAGCTATCCTTTCGACAAGACGCTCCGGTCTCCCGAATTCCTCGCCAAGAGCCCGGCGGGCCGTGTGCCCGCGCTTGAAATCGACGGAGCGGCGCTGTTCGAGACGGGCGCGATCACGCAGCTGTTGTGTGAGCGGTTCTCGCCCGAGGATCTGGGGCGTCCGCCGGGCCATGCCGAGCGGGCGCAGTGGCTGACTTGGGTGCATTTCGCCGAGACCATCAGCCAGCATGCGGCGGCGCTGACCCAGCAGCATGTGGCGCTGCGCGAGGATCACATGCGCAGCCCCATCGTGATGAAGCTGGAAGCGGCGCGGTTGGGCAAGTGCTTTGCCGCGCTGGAGGGGCGTCTGGCGGGGCGGGCGCATCTGCTGGACGGAGGCTTCAGTGCGGCGGATGTGTCGGTGGGGCAGGCCGTTTACATGGCGCGGCATTTCGCGAAAACCGAAGCATTTCCCGCGCTTGAAGCGTGGTATGCACGGATCACGGTGCGGCCTGCATTCGTGGCCAGCCTGCCGGGCAAGGACGAGCGGTTGTTTACAGAGACATTCTTTGCACCGTGGGAGCTTGTGTGACGCCGCGCGGTCGCGCAATGTGAAGGCCAACCAGTAAGGGGGATGCAATGAGCTTGGGACCATGTGAGATTTTTGAGGTGGGCCCGCGCGACGGCTTGCAGAATGAGGCACGCGATATTCCGGTGGCCGAGAAGGTGGCGCTGGTCGACAGGCTGAGTGCGGCGGGGTTCCGGCGGATCGAATGCGCGAGCTTCGTGTCGCCCAAATGGGTTCCGCAGATGGCGGGATCTGCCGAGGTGCTCGCCGGGATCACGCGGCGCGACGGGGTGCGCTATGCCGCGCTGACGCCGAACATGCGCGGCTACGAGGATGCGGTGGCGGCCGGGGCGGATGAGATCGCGGTCTTTGCCAGCGCGTCCGAGGGGTTTTCGCGCAAGAACGTCAATGCGTCCATCGCCGAAAGCATCGAGCGATTTGCGCCGATCCTCGAAGAGGCGCGGCACATCGATCTGCCGGTGCGCGGTTATGTTTCATGCGTGGTGGAGTGTCCGTATGACGGCGCGGTTGCGCCTGCGGCGGTGGCTGAGGTGGCCGACAAGCTCTTTGCGATGGGCTGCTACGAGGTGTCGCTGGGCGACACGATCGGCGCGGGCACGCCCGACAGCATCGCGCGCATGCTGCTGGCGGTGCGCGACGTGGTGCCGGTGGGGCGTCTGGCGGGGCATTACCACGACACCGGGGGGCGGGCGCTCGACAACATCGACGCGTCGCTGAGCCTGGGGCTGCGGGTGTTCGACGCGGCGGTGGGGGGATTGGGCGGATGCCCCTTCGCGCCGGGTGCCTCGGGCAATGTCGCGACCGAGGAGGTGGCGCGGCATCTGGCGGCGCTGGGGTACGAGACCGGACTGGATCTGGATGTGATAGACGCGGCTGCCGACATGGCGCGCGCGATGCGGGGATGATCGGAATTTTTCAAAAATTCCGAGGGGTGGAGCAGATGTTCGAGACAATAACGATAGATACCGATCACCGTGGCGTGGCGACCCTCACGCTGGCCCGCGAGGCCAAGCACAATGCGATGTCCGCGCAGATGCTGGCCGAGTTGACACGGGCGGCAGCGTCTCTTGCTGCGGACGACGCGGTCCGGGTGGTGGTGCTGGCTGCGGCCGGGCGAACCTTTTGCGCGGGCGGTGATCTGGGGTGGATGCAGGAACAGATGGGCATGGACGCGCAGACCCGCGCGCGCGAAGCGGGCAAGCTGGCCACCATGCTGGGCGCGCTCAATCGCCTGCCCAAGCCGTTGATCGGACGCCTGCAGGGCAATGCCTTTGGTGGCGGCGTCGGAATGGCGGCGGTGTGCGATGTGGCCGTGGGCGTTGACAGCCTCAAGATGGCGCTGACGGAGACGAAGCTGGGGATCATTCCGGCGACCATCGGTCCCTATGTCCTCGCCCGGATGGGCGAGGGCCGCGCGCGGCGGGTGTTCATGTCGGGCCGCGTCTTTGGCGCAGACGAGGCCGTCGAGCTGGGGCTCTTGGCAAAGGCCGTGCCGCAGGCGGAACTGGACGCGGCGGTGGAAGCCGAAGTGCTTCCTTATCTGGCCTGCGCGCCGGGTGCTGTGGCCGCGGCCAAGAAGCTTGCGCAGGATCTGGGCGGCGCGGCCACCGAAGAGGCCGTGGCACTGTCCATCGCGGCCCTTGCGGAGCGTTGGGAGACCGAGGAGGCGGCCGAGGGGATCGGCGCGTTCTTCGAAAAGCGCCGCGCGGCCTGGGTCGTCTGAGGCAGGTAGCCCGGCCGGAACCGATCATCGCGCAGATATTCCCGCTCTGATTGCATTGGTCAGCCATGTTTGCTGAAACCGTCGGGAAGCCCCTTGATGCTTCTGCGCGGTTCATGTCGTGGGGCCTGCCGCCCCGCATGCCGAGGGAGCGGGCCGAAGCGTGCATTCCGGATGGGGCGTTTGGATTCAAATCAATGAACATGAATGCCTGCTCAATCAAGATCAGGGGGGCGGCGAACACGCGAGTTCAAGACAGACTGTCCTTGATCCGGAGGCAACTGCGCGCCGCACCGTCACCCTGAACCGCCAACTCAAAATCGTTCCCCGGACACGGGAGAGGCGTAATCCGTCAGGCGACCTGTGGCTCGGCAGGCACGGGTCGACCAAGGGTCTGCCGATGCCGAAACGCATGTCGACCGGCGAGGTGCCCGCAACAGCGGCAGAGGCCGCGCCGCAGGCAGGCCTATGCAGGTCCGTTGCGATCCGTTTCTTCCGGTCGTCGGTGCCCCGGACATTTGCGGTCAAAATGATCCGCCTGCTGGATTGTTGTCCGCATTGGCCGCGGATATCATCGCCTGCGACACCTTTCCCGCCTTCCTCCCGTTGACCCCAAGGGGCCACGCGGCTAAACCCGAACGCAAGCGCTGCGCGGGGCACAGGCCCCAGCCCTCCACGAAAGGAGCCACCCTTGGAAGACATGCTTAGGGAATACCTGCCCATCCTGATTTTTCTGGCCGTTGCCATCGGGTTGGGCCTTGCTCTTATCCTTGCCGCGGTCGTTCTGGCCGTGCGCAACCCCGACCCTGAAAAAGTGTCCGCCTATGAATGCGGGTTCAACGCGTTCGATGATGCGCGGATGAAGTTCGATGTGCGATTCTACCTGGTGTCGATCCTCTTCATCATTTTCGATCTGGAAATCGCGTTCCTGTTCCCTTGGGCGGTGGCGTTCCAGGACATCTCGATGGCGGCTTTCTGGTCGATGATGCTTTTCCTGGGGGTCTTGACCGCAGGCTTTGCCTATGAATGGAAGAAAGGGGCGCTGGAATGGCAGTAACCCAGACAAACGCACCCGCAAGCGCCGGCATGGACCGCGATGTGGCAGCGCAGAACCTGAATGCAGCATTGCAGGATAAGGGTTTTCTGCTGACCTCGACCGAGGATCTGATCAACTGGGCGCGCACCGGCAGCCTGCACTGGATGACCTTCGGTCTGGCCTGTTGCGCGGTCGAGATGATGCACACCTCGATGCCGCGCTATGATCTTGAGCGGTTCGGCACCGCGCCACGTGCCAGCCCGCGCCAGTCCGACCTGATGATCGTGGCGGGCACGCTGACCAACAAGATGGCTCCGGCCCTGCGCAAGGTCTATGACCAGATGCCCGAACCGCGATACGTGATCTCGATGGGGTCCTGCGCGAATGGCGGCGGCTATTACCACTACAGCTACAGTGTCGTGCGCGGCTGCGACCGGATCGTGCCGGTGGATGTCTATGTGCCCGGCTGCCCTCCCACGGCAGAGGCGCTGCTGTACGGGATCCTGCAGCTGCAGCGCAAGATGCGCCGCACCGGCACCATTGTACGTTAGGGGACCGAGATGACTGAGGCATTGAACGAGCTGGGCAACTATATCGAAGCCATTCGGCCCGATTGCGTTCTGGGCTGGGACGTGGCCCATGGTGAGCTGAACGTTGATGTGACCCTGGCCAACATCGCCGAGCTGGTCGAGTTCCTGAAGGGCGACGCGACCTGCCGGTTCAGCACGCTGGTGGATATCACGGCGGTCGATTACACGGGCCGGGCGAAACGGTTCGACGTCGTGTACCACTTTCTCAGCATGTACCAGAACCAGCGTATCCGCCTGCGCGTCGCGGCGCGCGAACAGGACATGGTACCTTCGCTGGTGGCCATCCACCCCTCCGCCAACTGGTTCGAGCGCGAAGTGTTCGACATGTTCGGCATCCTGTTCAGCGGCCACCCTGATCTGCGGCGCCTGCTGACCGACTATGGCTTTCGCGGCCATCCGCTGCGCAAGGACTTCCCGACCACGGGGTATACCGAAGTCCGCTATGACGAGGCGGAAAAGCGGGTCGTCTATGAGCCCGTCAGTCTTGTTCAGGAATACCGGCAGTTCGATTTCATGTCCCCCTGGGAGGGGGCTGAGTACATCCTGCCCGGCGATGAGAAGGAGGCCTCCAAATGATGGACGGCACCAAGGGCTTCGAAGACGCGCTGATCGGCGAACAGAAGATCCGCAATTTCAACATCAATTTCGGTCCGCAGCACCCTGCGGCACACGGCGTTCTGCGCCTGGTGCTGGAACTGGACGGCGAGATTGTCGAGCGGTGCGATCCGCACATCGGCCTGCTCCACCGGGGCACCGAGAAATTGATGGAAAGCCGCACCTACCTGCAAAACTTGCCGTATTTCGACCGGCTGGATTACGTGGCACCGATGAATCAGGAACATGCCTGGTGTTTGGCCATCGAGCGGCTGACCGGCGTCGAGGTGCCGCGCCGCGCCAGCCTGATCCGGGTGCTGTATTCAGAGATCGGTCGCATCCTGTCGCACCTGCTGAACGTGACCACGCAGGCGATGGACGTGGGAGCGCTGACCCCGCCGCTGTGGGGCTTTGAAGAGCGTGAAGACCTGATGATCTTCTACGAACGTGCCTGTGGCGCGCGTCTGCACGCGGCGTATTTCCGGCCCGGCGGCGTGCATCAGGATCTGCCCGAGGCGCTGCTCGACGACATCGAGGCGTGGACGCACAAGTTCCTGAGCGGCTTCATGATCGACATCGATACGCTGCTGACCGAGAACCGGATTTTCAAACAGCGCAACGTCGATATCGGCGTTGTGACCGAACAGGACATCCAAGATTGGGGTTTCTCGGGCGTGATGGTGCGCGGATCGGGCCTGGCCTGGGATCTGCGCCGCGCGCAACCCTATGAATGCTATGATGAATTCGACTTCCAGATCCCTGTGGGCAAGAACGGTGATTGCTATGACCGCTATCTGGTGCGCATGGAAGAGATGCGGCAGTCGGCACAGATCATGCTGCAGGCCATCGAAAAACTGCGCGCGCCCGACGGCAAGGGCGATGTATTGGCACGTGGCAAGATCACTCCGCCCAACCGGACGGATATGAAAACCTCGATGGAGAGCCTGATCCACCACTTCAAGCTCTACACCGAAGGTTTCCATGTGCCCGCCGGAGAGGTATACGCCGCCGTGGAAGCGCCCAAGGGCGAATTCGGCGTTTATCTGGTGGCCGATGGCTCCAACAAACCCTACCGCGCCAAGCTGCGCGCGCCGGGGTATCTGCATTTGCAGGCGATGGACTATCTGGCCAAGGGTCACCAGCTGGCTGATGTGGCCGCGATTATCGGGACGATGGACATCGTGTTCGGTGAGGTGGACCGGTGATGCCGCCGCGCTCCTTCATGTTGCAAGTTAAACTCCCGCCGCAGGCGCCCTGCGTCTGCGCAAGAACGAAAGCCTGATCTGATGCTGCGCCGTCTACACCCCGACCAACCCGACAGCTTTGCGTTTACCCCCGCCAATCAGGCCTGGGCCGAAGCGCAGATGACGAAATACCCCGAAGGACGTCAGGCCAGCGCCATCATCCCGCTGCTGTGGCGCGCTCAGGAGCAGGAAGGCTGGCTCAGCCGTGCCGCGATCGAGCATGTTTCGGAAATGTTGGGTCTCGCCTATATCCGCGGGCTTGAGGTGGCGACGTTCTATTTCATGTTTCAGTTGCAGCCGGTTGGTTCCGTTGCACATATTCAGGTTTGCGGCACCACGTCCTGCATGATCTGCGGGGCGGAGGATCTGATCGGGATCTGCCGTGAGCGGATTGCGGACAAGCCCCATGAACTGAGCGCGGACGGCAAGTTTTCGTGGGAAGAGGTCGAATGTCTTGGCGCGTGCTCGAACGCGCCGATGGCGCAGATCGGCAAGGATTATTACGAAGATCTGACGGCCGAAGGCTTCAACGCGTTGCTGGACGAGCTGGCCGCGGGCCGCGTGCCCGTTCCGGGACCGCAAAACGGCCGTTATGCCTCCGAACCGCTGAGCGGGCTGACATCGCTGACCGAATACGACAGCGGCAAGACGCAGTACAACGCGAGCGTGCAGCTGGCCACGGACATCGGCGACACCGTCAAGCGGATCGACGGAACCGAGGTGCCGCTGCTGGCGCCATGGCAGGGCAAGGCGGCCAATTCCGCGCGCAAGCCTGCGGCCAAACCCGCCGAGGCAGAGGGCGCACGTGCCGCGGCCCAGCCTGCGGGAAAGAAGCCGCGCACACTGAAAGCACCGCGCAAGGCGGGGGCGGATGATCTGAAGCTGATCAAGGGCATCGGGCCCAAGCTTGAGAAACTTCTGAACGATATGGGCTTTTTCCATTTTGACCAGATCGCAAAATGGGGCCAAGATGAATTGGCATGGGTCGACCAGAACCTTGAAGGGTTCAAGGGGCGCGCGTCGCGCGACGGTTGGTTGGATCAGGCGTCACGTCTTGCGCGGGGAGAATCCACGGAATTCTCGGCCAAGGCCAACAAGGACGGGCGTTACGACTGACGCCCCGATAAATCCAATTTGGGGATATTAACCGTTTATGGCACAGCAAAATAATTCGGAATGCACGACTTTCTGCTGGCGGATCGCTGCCGTCGTAGGTGTGCTGGCGATGATCATGCTTTATGCGTTGGGCGGCTTCGGCGTCCTGCAGGCAATTATTACCGGCGGCGTGATCGGCGTTGTCCTGGGCGTCGTACTGGTGTTTTTCATCTGCCGCACGCAGCAGGCGGCGGACGACAAACCTGCACAGAGCCCAAAGGCCGTGGCCCCGGCGCCCCAGCAGGCGCCCATCGCCGACCCACAGCCCACGGCTCCCGCAGCCACGCCAGACGCGGCCGTAACCAAGCCATCGGGCTTTGTGATGCAACCGTCGAAAAAGCTGCCCGGCCAGGAAGAACTGGCCACCC
>JBFFQZ010000003.1:0-25443 GCA_041573235.1 Sulfitobacter sp.
AAGGTCGTCGATCAGGCCCGGAACCATCTCCATCACCCTTTCCGCCAGCGCGCGGTCGTCGGTGACCAGCCAGACGGGCGAATTGTAGCCATGCTCGGCCTGTGAAACCAGATCGGTCGCCACGATATGCGCATCCGCCGTCTTGTCGGCGAGGATCAGGCTGTCTGTGGGACCCGCGATCATGTCGATGCCCACACGGCCAAACAGGATCCGTTTGGCTTCGGCCACGAACTGGTTGCCGGGACCGACGAGGATGTTGGCCTTGGGCAGGCCGAACAGGCCGAATGTCATCGCAGCGACGCCCTGAACGCCACCAAGTGCCATGATCTTGTCCGCGCCGCAGATGTGTGCGGCATAGACGATCGCCGGATTCACGCCGACCTCGGGGCGGGGGGGCGAGCAGGCGGTGATGTGGTGGCAGCCTGCCACCTTGGCGGTGGTCACGGTCATGATGGCGCTTGCGATGTGGCTGTAGCGCCCGCCGGGCACATAACAGCCCGCGGCATCCACCGGGATCGCCTTTTGGCCGGCAATCAGGCCGGGCACGATTTCGACCTCGACGTCGCTGACCGTGCCCTTCTGAGCTTCGGCAAAGCGTTTGACGTTCTTGTGGGCGAACTGGATGTCCTTCTTGAGCTTTTCGGGCACCAGTGCGCAGGCCGCTTCGATCTCTTCGGGGGTCAACATCACATTGCCCTCGTAGCGGTCGAATTTCGCGGCGTATTCAAGCGCCTTGGCGTCCCCGCCTTCCTCGATTTCAGCAAGGATGTTCTTGACGATTTCATGGGTTTCCGACGCGTCCGACTTGGCGGTCAGGGTGGCTTTTTTCAGGTATTCGCGTGTCATATTGCAAAGGTCCTATTGATAGATTTCAGGCAGTAAGCTCGTCGAGATCGCTGGCACATAGGCAATCAGCAACACGACGATGAACATGCACAAGACGAAGGGCACGGCACGGGCGGCGATCTTGAGGATCGATTCACCGGTGATGCCCGATACAACAAAAAGGTTGAGCCCCAGGGGCGGTGTGATGAAGCCCACACCGAGCGCGGTGATCATCATGATGCAGAACTGGATCTCGTTCATGCCGATGTTGTCGGCAAGCGGTTTGAGGATCGGCGCAAGGATCACGATGTTGGGGGTCGTCTCCATCACGCAGCCTGCGGCGATGAGGATGCCGATCATCAGCAGGATAAGCAGCCATGGCTCGTCCGTCAGGCTGGTGACCGATGTCACGAAGCCCTGGGGAACCCCCATGATCGCAAGCGCTTCTGCCAGCGGGGCGGAGAATGCGATGATCGGCAGGATCACCCCGTTCACTTTGGCCGAACTGACCAGCATCGCGGGGAAGTCCGACAGCCTGAGCGTGCCGAGGATGAACCCCATGATGATGGTCACGACGACGGCGGTGGCGCCTGCTTCGGTCGGGGTCAGACGGCCCGAGAAGATGCCGTAGAAAATGATGCCGGGCACGATGAACGCGTACCAGCCGGACTTCAGGCTGCGGCCCAGGTTGCCGACCCATTCGCCAAATCCGATGTTGCCGCCGCCTTCGTAGCCGTGGATGCGATTCACGATCAGGTTGGTGATCAGGATCGACACGAGGATCGCAAGGCCGGGGATCAGCGCCGCTAGGAACAGGGTCGAGGCAGATATGCCCAGCACGAGGCCGATGATGATATAGGCGATGGAGGGCGGGATAAGGATGCCGGTACAGGCACCGGCGGCCACCAGCGCGCAGGCATAGGGCCGGGGATAGCCCGCCTCGACCAGTCGCGCGATCGTCATGCGCCCGACAGCCGCAGCCCCCGCGGCGTCAGACCCCGAGATCGCGGCGAACATGCCGCAGACCAGAACCGTGGCAGAGCCGAAGCCGCCCTTGGCAAAGTTGGTCAGCGCCTCGGCCACATCCAGAAACTTGCGACTGAGACCTGTCCGTACCAGCACGTCGCCCGTCAGGATGAACAGTGGCACGGCCGTCAGCGCGAAGGCGTCGATGCCTGCGAAGAGGCTCTCGCCCACAAGGCTCAGGGGCAGGTCGCCGGACATCACCAGCATCAGGATTGCGGCAGAGCCGATCGCGGCCCAGACCGGCACCGCAAGCGCGATAAAGGCGACAAACAGCAGTACCGGCAGATAAAAGTCCCAGCCGAGTTCGACTGTCTGACTCATTTGATTCCAAAGCATCTGTGATCTCCTCAGTCAAACAGCGTATCGCCCTGGAAGACGGGCGTGCCGTCTCTCAGACTGCGAAAATCACGGATGAATGATTGTACAAGGCGGAAGATGATCAGCGCAAAGCCAACCGGCACGGCCATCAGGAACCACACCTTGGAAATACGCAGCCCGTCGGTGACGGATCCGAATTTGGCGGACACATGCACCGTCTCGTAGGACCAGTAGAGCGCGATCACCGCGACCACGAACATCGCGAGATCACCAAAGATGTAGAGCAATGCCTTCGACCGTGGCGGCAGATAGTGCATGATCACGTCGATGCGGATGTGCGCGCGTTCCTTGACGGCGGCGGCCGCGCCGATCCAGGCGAGATAGATGAACGAGTATCGAACAATCTCCTCCCCCCAGATCGAGGAAAAGGCGAAAAGCTCGCGGCGGATCACTTCGATGGCCATCGTGATGACCAGCATCACGTAGAAGGTAAGCAAGAGCCACCGTTCGGCATCGCGGTCTATTCGGCGCAAAATGTCCATGGTCTATCCTGTCATTTGGCAAAATGGTATCGGTCGCGCACGCAGGCGCGGTCGGTCGCTGAATCAGATCATCAATTTGATGCGGGCGCACCGTATCGGCGCGCCCGCGAAACGCGTTACGCGTCGTGGACGTAATATTTGCCCTGCGTGCTGGCCGCTTCTTCAAGCTTGTCAAAGGCGTCCATGGAGCCCGCAAGCTCGACCTTGAAGCTGTCCCACTCGGGGCGCTGGTAGCCGCCTGCCGCTTTCCATTCGCCCAGCTGATCTTCGCTGAGGGAGTGGAACTGGACGCCGGCCTTGGCCAGCTCGGCCATGGCGTAGGCGCGTGCAGAAGGCACTTTGGACAGGTTCTGGTGCGCGGTCATCTCCGAGCCCCACATGATCCCTTCCTGCACGTCGGCAGGCATGGATTTGAACCATTCCAGGTTGCACGAATAGACCTGGCTGTCCGGAACCGCCTGCGTGAAGGTCACATGGCTCAGGATGTCCTTGAAGCCAAAGACGTAGAGCGCCCCGACGGATGGATCGAGCGCGTCGGCCACACCCTGTTTGATCGCCGACGGTGTTTCACCCCAGGCGACAGGTGTCGGGTTGGCACCGACCATGCGGTAATACTGCTGCAGCATCTTCGAGCCGGGCACGCGGAACTTGACGCCTGACAGGTCGCTTGGGCTGAGGACCGCACCTGCACCGCCCTTGCGTACCGCGACGACGCGCGGGTCGATGTTGACATAGAACAGCGCCTTGAAGCCGGCAGCTTCGATCTTGGGGTGCACTTCGGCGTTCCAGTGGGCGGAATTCACCAGGTTGGTAAAGCGCTGGTTGGAGCCGCACAGGTAAGGCATGTTGATCAGATCGACGGTCGACGCGAAGGGGGCGAAGTTCGACAGCGAGTGCTGCGCCGCCTGAATGGTGCCGCCCTGGACTTTTTGCACCAGCGAACCGCCTGCACCAAGCTGACCGCCGGGCGCGAGTTTCACGTATACTTTGCCGTTGGTGGCGTTCTGGATGTTTTCCTTGAGGTCGAGCTGCATGATCGGATAGCTGCGCGACGCGCCCAGCACATAGGCTGTCGCGATTGTCATGATATGCTCGGCGGCCTTTTCGCGGTCACGCTCTTCGTTCGCAGTCTGCGCCGCTGCCTCGGAAGACCAGAGCATACCGCTCGCGCCCGCGACCATCGCCGCGGTAAAGCCGCCCGTTGCTGTCAGTTTCAGAAAATTACGGCGCTCGGCAGATGCGAGTTCCTTGCGTTCGTTCGTCATATAGTGTCCTCCCGATGGACCTTTAGCCGTCGTTGTTCTTCTTTTCGGCGGCTTCTTTTTGCAGAATTGCGACGACGAACAGGATCGCCGCCGCGAGCAGAACCAGCATTTCCCCAACGTCGCCCAGAAAAGCTACTCCCGCGAAGGCGCCGAGGGAAACGTTCAAGAAGTAAATCAGAAACACGATCAATGAGGCTAAAAGAAACATGTCATATGCTCCGAAATTGTTGGTTCGAGGCCAGTGTAAGCGCTTACATTGATTCGTTGCAAGAGTTTCGTTGAAATTAATGATAGGGCTTACATTTGCGTGATGTCTGTGCGAAATCTCTCTGGAATTCCAAGATACTTCATCGCAGTTGAGGAAAATCGAAATCGGGGACCATCGCGCACCCATGCAGATAAAACGCACCATTCCAACGCTTGACGACGTGGCACGGATCGCTGGTGTGTCCACGGCAACGGTCTCGCGCTGTCTGAACTCACCTGACAGGGTTGTGAAAGCGACCCGCGACCGGGTGATGACCGCGGTTGAACTTCTCGGGTACACGCCGAACTTCGGGGCGCGGGTGATGGCGGCCAAGCGGACATTCACCATCGGGGCGATCATTCCGACGATGGAGAACGCGATCTTTGCGCGCGGCGTGCAGGCCTTTCAGGAAGAACTGCGCGAGCGTGGCTATACGCTTCTGGTCTCCAGTTCATCCTACCGCCCCGAGATCGAGCATGAACAGATCCGCGCCCTGGTGTCTCGTGGGGCGGACGGGTTGCTGTTGATCGGCTATGATCGCGATCCGGCGGTGTACGACTATCTCAACCGCCAGGGCGTGCCGACGCTGGTCGCCTGGGCCTATGACGCGGACAGCCCGCAGCCCTCGATCGGCTTTGACAACTGCGAGTCCATGGCACAGCTCGCGCAGGTCGTATGGGAGCATGGGCATCGGCGGATCGGGGTGATTTCGGGGATTACCGAAGGCAACGACCGCGCCATCGGGCGATTGAAAGGGATCAGGGACACGTTCGGAGGGCATGGCATCATGGCGGATATGTTGTCTGTCATCGAGACCCCCTATGAGATTTCGAACGGCGCGCAGGCGTTCGAGGCGCTGATGTCGGCGGATGTCCCGCCGACGGTGGTGATGTGCGGCAACGACGTGCTGGCGGTGGGGGCGCTGCGCCGCGCTCGCGAGATGGGGCTTGATGTGCCGCGCGATGTGTCGATCACCGGGTTTGATGATATCGAACTGGCTCAGATCGTGACGCCGACCCTGACCACGGTGCATGTGCCGCACCGCAAGATGGGACGCGAGGCGGCAAGGGCGCTTGTTGACATGGTCGAGGAAAAGAGCGCGGGCCAGTCGATCAAGCTGCACAGTTCGCTCCGGATCCGCGGATCACTGGCGCGTATCGGCGTTTGACGGACCTGTCCGGCGCCGGACGGGCCGGTTGCCTCTGGCTTTTTGCGCGCGATTACGCCACAGGGGCGGTCGAATGACGGAGCCCGCCTGTGCAATTGATCCTTGATACCGACCCCGGCGTTGACGACGCCATGACCTATTTCTACGCACATGCCCACGCGGGCATCGACCTGCGGGCGATGACGACGGTATTCGGCAACGTCACGGTCGAGACGGCAACGCGCAATGCGCTGTGGCTGGCCCATGCCACGGGGGCCGGAACGCGCGTGCATCAGGGCAGCGATGCGCCCCTGTCGATCGCGCCCAACCGGCCCAGCGATTATGTCCACGGCCCCAACGGTTTCGGGGATGTGGAACTGGGTGATTTCAGCGCCACGCCGGAGGTCGAAGAGGCCGCGTCCTATCTTGTCCGGGCGGCGGCAGGGGCTCCGGGGCAGCTGACGCTCTGTGCCATCGGGCCGCTGACCAACGTCGCGCGGGCGGTTCAGTTGGACCCCGATTTTGTCGGTAACCTCAAGCAACTGGTGATCATGGGCGGGTCGCTGGACGCGGGAGGCAACGTGACGTCCCACGCCGAGGCGAATTTCTGGAACGATCCGCATGCCGCGGACATCGTGCTGAACGCGCCGGGCGGTGGTCGTGTGGTGATTGTCGGGCTCGACGTGACGACGCAGATCGCCTTTGGCGCTTCGGATTTCGACGCGTTGGCCCAGGCGGCGCCGCGCGCGGGGGATTTCCTGCGCCGGATCGGACAGTTCTACATGCGGTTTTATGAAAGCGTGACGGGCAGCTACCTGTGCTACCTGCATGACCCTGCCGCGCTGATCGCCTGCGAACTGCCGGATCACTTCACCATGGAAACGACACCGCTCGCGGTGATCACCGAGGGTGAAGAGATCGGCAAGATGGTGCGCCGTGAGGGCGCGGGCCGTCTGTGCGAGGTCTGCATGCAGGTCGATGCGGCAGCGGTGCTCGCGCGCTACAAGGAAATCGTCTCGCTCAACGCCTGACCCATGCTTGCGCTGCTGCCCCGGACGCTCTGGCGCTCGGGGGCGGCGCGGTGCATGCTGTTGCCATCGCCCCTGATGTGAGGATCGGCATGAGCACGCGCTTTTTCTCGGACAAGTCCCGCCCGGTACACATGGGGCCCTATCCGGTCGAACGGTTGGCGCGCAGCGCGCGGATGCCCGACCTGTCGGCCGTGCCGCTGACGCCGCCGCTGTCGTTCGAGCGCGGGCAGGCGCCCCGATCCATCGTGAACGCGATGCGCGACCATCAGGCGATGCTGGACGTGATCCGCGAAGGCCTGGTCAACGGCCAGGTGGCCGACGTGCCGCAGGACCCGCAGGAGCGGGCCGATCACCTCAAGGCATTCGGTTATTTCTGCGATGCGGCGGGTGTTGGCATGTGCCGCCTGCCGTCAGCGGCGCTGCTTGACGCACCGCATCTGAACCCTGACATCGACCGGCTGGCACATGACCTCAAGACCCGCCAGACCAAGACGCTGGCCTCGGGCATCGACGTGATCATGGCCGACCTGAAAGAGGCGATCGCGGCGGCCCCGAGCACCATCGAAGGCCACACTCACGCGATGGTGTTTCTATATGAAAACCCCCGCGCGCCTGAAGCCGGAGAGCCGGGATGCGATTGGATCCTCGATGCGCAGGCCCATCGCGCGGCGCTGCTGGCGTCGGAGACGGCGGTGGTGCTGGCGGGTTACCTTCGGCTGCTGGGCCACAGCGCACGGGCGCATACGGCAAGCAGCGCGGATGTAGACCTGGGCCGGATCGCCGTCGCTGCGGGCCTGGCGACGCTGGAGGACGGCGCGCTGGTGCATCCCTACATCGGCACGCGGTTCGGGCTATCGGTTGTGACGACGGATTTCGCGGTGGCCGAGGACCGCCCGCTGGTGCCGCTCAGGGATCAGCCCTCCCGCGCCTTCGGACTGGCGTGGAAGCTGGGGCACGGCTTTGCCAAGAACGCGGGCAACGCCATGCCTTATGCCAGGCGGCGCTTCAAGGATGGCGCGCACAGGTTCGAGCGGCTCAAGCGGGTCGACACGCCGACCACCTATATCGACGCGCCGAATGTCGCGCGGGTGCCCAAGCGTGCCGACATGTTCGCGCGCGCGCAATTCGGCGATATGGGCAAACCCCTGCAGGATGGCGCTAAGGGCGGGCATTACGTGCGCAAATCGGCGCCCTCGATGGCGCAGCGCCGGGCGCTGGGCGCATTCGTGTTGCTGCAGGACGGGGCAGTCGCGCCGCAAAAGGCGCAGATCACCCCCGAGGCGGCCGCCGACCTGATCAAGGCGACATCCTATTGGCTGGGCGCCGACGCGGTGGGGCTGTCGGCCTGTCCCGACTGGACCTGGTACAGCCATGACGCGCGCGGCGACGCGATCGAGCCGCCCCACGATCATGCGGTATCGATGATCATCGACCAGGGCTATGAGACGATGGAGGGCGCCTCGGGCGATGACTGGATCTCGGTCGCGCAGTCGATGCGCGCCTACCTGCGGTTCTCGCTGATCGGCGGCGTGGTGGCGGCACAGATCCGGCGGCTGGGATATGGCGCCAAGGCGCATTCGGTGATGGACGGCGAGGTCCTGCAACCGCCCCTGTTGCTGCTGAGCGGTCTGGGCGAGGTCAGCCGCATCGGAGAGGTGATCCTGAACCCCTACCTCGGCCCGCGCCTGAAATCCGGTGTGGTCACGACGGACCTGCCGCTGGCGCACGACCGGCCGATTGACTTCGGGCTTCAGAAATTCTGCGAGGCCTGCAACAAATGCGCGCGCGAATGCCCGTCGGGTGCGATCACGGCAGGCCCGAAGCTGATGTTCAACGGTTACGAGATCTGGAAATCCGACAGCCAGAAATGCGCGACCTACCGGATCACCACGCAGGGTGGCGCCATGTGCGGGCGCTGCATGAAAACCTGTCCCTGGAACCTGGAGGGGATCTTTGCCGAGGCGCCGTTCCGCTGGGCGGCGATGCATGTGCCCGCTCTGGCCCCGGCGCTGGCGCGGCTCGACGATCTGGTGGACAACGGATCGCTCAACCCTGTCAAGAAATGGTGGTGGGACATCGAACTGCAGCCCGGCGGCAGTTATGCCCCGACGGACAAGCCGGTGAACGCGCGGGCGCTGCAAAAGGATCTGGATCTGAAGTACGAGGACCAGACGCTGGCGGTCTATCCCGCGCCGCTGGCGCCGCATCCCTATCCCTATCCGTTCCCGATGGACCGCGAGGCCGGGATCGAGGCCTATCAGGCGATGATCACGGCAGAGGAATACCGTGCCCGCGCCGCCCGTGGAGAACCGACACCGCACGTGTATTCGGCGGCAGGCGAAAGCCCGGTCATCGCGGTCGAGATCACAAAGGCCGAACGGATGACCCCCGATGTCAGCAAGTTCGAGTTTCGCAGCCTCGATGGCGGCGATCTGCCCGCCTGGGAGGCCGGTGCGCATCTCGACATCGTGGTGGCGCCGGAATTCCTGCGGCAATACTCGATGTCGGGCGATCCCGCCGACCGCAGCACCTACCAGATCGGCGTGTTGCGCGAAGACGCGGGGCGCGGCGGCTCAAAGCTGCTGCACCGGATCTTCGAGGCGGGACGGCGGGTGTTCATCTCCAGGCCGATCAACCATTTTCCGCTGCATGACGCACCCTTCAGCCTGCTGATGGGCGGCGGCATCGGCATCACGCCGATGATTGCCATGGCCCATGCGCTGCACGCAAAGGGCGCGGATTTCGCAGTGCATTACTCGGGCCGCAGCCGGGCGGAGATGGGATACCTCGACGATCTGGCGGGCGTGCCCTGGGCGGATCGGGTGACGCTGCATGTCAGCGATGAAAACACGCGTGCCGATCTGCAAAGGGTGATGCGGGACCTGCCCGAAGACACGCATGTCTATTCCTGCGGGGCAGAGCGCTACATGTCTGCGGTGATGGCGGCAGCACAGGCCGCCGGTGTACCCGAAGACGCGCGCCACCTTGAGTATTTCTCGGTGCCCGAAGTCCCGGCTTATGAGAACCACGCCTTTACCCTCAGGCTTGCCCGGTCCGGGCGCGAGGTGCAGGTGCCGGCGGATCGCTCGGCCGCCGATGTTCTGACCGCCAGCGGGGTGCATGTGGACGTGAAATGCGATGACGGCATTTGCGGCGTGTGCAAATGCGGGCTGGTGTCCGGGGCGGTGGAGCACCGCGATTTCGTGCTGTCCAAGGCGCAGCGGCAAAATGCCGTGATCCTGTGTCAAAGCCGCGCGGCAGAGCCGGGCGGCGTGATCGAGATTGACCTCTAGTCGGGGTGCATCCGGTCCGGAGCTTCCGGCAGGCGGCAAGCCATCCTTGCCGCGTCGCGGTCATTTCGCGGCATCAAGTGCAGCGGTCAGAACCTTCCTGTCGCCAATGTGATTGGCCAATACGAGGATGAGCCGGGCATTCAGCGCATCGCTTTGGTCCTTGCTCAGGCCCTCGTGGGCGCGAATGAGCTCTTCATAGAAGCCGTCGGGATCGGGCAGGTTGGATGTGAGGGTCAGCATGTCGGGGTCTTTCCGATGGCGGTTGCGAGGGCTGTGGCGATTGCCGCGATGTCGGCTTCGGGCCAGCGTGCAACGACATGCTGGTCGGGTCGGATCAGATAGGCGGCCTGCGGCGCCGACCCCAGGTAGCGCGCGCGCAGCGCCTCAGAGGGGGTGTCGACCGCGACTGCCCGTGCGGTGATGCCGTGGGCGGTCACCTCCGGTGCGGCGCAGCCGATGGCCAGCACGGTGAAGCCACCACTAAGCTTGTCGAGCAGAAACCCCTCTCCCAGCGGCGCATCGGGGCAGGGCATGCCGGGGCTGGTGGCGTCCGGGCCATCCAGGGCGTCTTCTCCGAACAAGGGAAACCCCCGATAGGCGCAAGGCACCGACAGGCGGCCTGAATTGACCATGGCGCGCGCGAACGGGTGCCTGTTGGCAAGCTCCAGCACCGCGTTGCGGAAAACCCTAGAGATGTCGGATTTGGGCGTCAGAAAATCAGTGGCTCGCGTGGAGTTGAGGATGTTTTCATCCGCGCCGTGTTCGCGTTCGTCGGCATAGCTGTCCAGCAGGCTGTCACAGGCCAGCCCCTTGAGCACTAGATCGAGTTTCCAGCCAAGGTTGTCGGCATCCTGGATGCCCGAGTTCGCGCCGCGCGCGCCGAAAGGAGACACCTGATGCGCGCTGTCGCCCGCGAAGATCACATTGCCATGGCGAAATTTTTCCATCCGGCGGCATTGGAACGTATAGATTGAGGTCCATTCCAAATCGTAGTCGGGCACATGTCCGGCCTGACTGGACAGCATGGCGTCGACGCGGGCGCGCACCCGCGCGGGGTCAAGCTCGGCCGTGCGGTCGATGTCCCAGCCAAGCTGGAAGTCGATGCGCCAGATGTCGTCGGGTTGCTTGTGCAGCAGTGCCGACTGGCCCGCACCCTCGAAGGGGGGCTCGAACCAGAACCAGCGTTCGGTGGGAAAATCCGCCTTCATATGCACGTCGGCGATGAGGAAATTGTCCTCGAACACCCGTCCGTCAAAGCTGAGACCCATCATGTCGCGCAGCGGTGAGCGGGCGCCATCGCAGGCGATGAGATACTCGGCCTCGACCCGGTAGGGCCCGTCCGGGGTCTCGACGGTCAGCGTGGTGTAGCGATCATGCCTGTCAATCGCGGTGACGCAATTGCGCCCGCGGATCTCGATCGGAGCACCCGCGGCCTGAGCCCGCGCAACAGCGGCCACGAGGAATTTCTCGAACAGGGGTTGCTGAAGGTTTATGAAAGCGGGATTGCGGTGGCCGGGCTCTGGTTGCAGGTTGAACTCATAGATTTTCCGATCCCTGTGGAACACCTTTCCCACGTTCCAGATGACCCCCTTGTCCAGCATCTCCTGCCCGGCGCCGAGGCGATGCACGATGTCGAGCGTGCGTTTTGCAAAGCAGATCGCCCGCGACCCCAATCCCGCGCCGTCGTGATCGTCGAGGACAAGCACAGGCGTGCCCTTTTGCCCGAGATCCAGCGCCAGCGCGAGGCCAACGGGACCGGCGCCGACGATCACGACCGGATGGCGAACGGGCGCTGCGTCCTGCGCTGCCACCCTGACATAGGGATAAAGCCTGAACGCGGTTTCGTACCGTGTGGCGATCATGGTGTCCTCTCCCTTGGGGCGCGCGGGATCGGGACGGATCTGCGCGCGCATCCTGTTTCACCTAGCCTGTCATCGCGGCGCCGACGGGGGGGCGCCGACCGTGATGACCTCGACCGCGCCACTGGCGCGCCCGCCGGGCTGTGCCCGGACCGGTCATCACCCCTGAAGTGCGGCCCACATTTCCAGATCGCGTTCGGCGGTCCAGATGCGGGGGTGGGCGATGCCGCGGGCTTCGTCGTAGGCGCGCGCGACATTGAAAGGCAGGCAATGTTCGTAGATCGCGTAATCGGCGAATTTCGGATCACAGGCGGCGCGCACGGCATCCCAGGCGTCTTTGAGCGTGCCTCCCTGTGCGGCGACGCGGGCGGCGGGGCCGTAGGTTGCATTGACGAAGTCACGGGTGCTTTCGATGGCGCGATTGACCGCGTCCTCGCCAATCAGCGCTCCGCCGCGGCCCGGTGCGATGGCGTTGAGGCCGAACCGTTTGATCGCGTCCAGTGTGGTGCCCCAATCGGCAAAATGCCCGTCGCCGCAATAGCACGCGGATCGGTCTTCGACGATGTCGCCGGTGAACATCACATTCTCGTCGGGCACGTGAATCACGATATCGCCCGCCGTATGCGCGCGGCCCAGATGCATCAGGTCCACCCGGCGGTTGCCAAGGTAGACGGACATGCGGTCGGTGAAGGTTGTGGTCGGATAGGTCAGGCCCGGAATGCTTTCGTGCCCTTCGAAAAGACGCGGGAAGCGTTGGAATTCGCTGTCCCAGTCCTCTTGCCCGCGTTCCATCACCATGCCGCGGGCGGCTTCCCCCATGATGATCTGGTCCGCACCATAGGCGGAGGCGCCGAGTACGCGCACGGCGTGGTAATGTGTGAGAACGACGTGGCTGATCGGTTTGTCGGTGATCGAGCGGACCTTTTCGATGACCTTGTTGGCCAGGCGCGGGGTGGCCTGGGCCTCGACGATCATCACGCTGTCGTCCCCGACGATGACGCCCGAGTTCGGGTCACCCTCGGCGGTGAAGGCCCATAGATCGCGACCGATTTCGTCGAAGGTGATGGTTTTTTCGGTGAGGTCGCCCTGGGAGGCAAAAGCTTTGGCCATGGGGTGTTTCCTGATCAATTGCTGCGGGTGTGGCGCATGTGGAAGGTATTTATGGAAGGGTGCAAGGGGGCGCGTGGCGTTCCTAAGTCGAGTTCATGGAAAGGGGAGGGCGGGTTTGACGGTGCCGGTGCACGTCCCGAAGCCGATCTGGTATCCGTCGCCTTGTGCCGCGCCGTGCAGGGTAAGCGTATCGCCGTCCTCGATGAAGGTGCGGGTCTGGCCGTTGCCGATGTCGATCGGTTCCGTGCCGCCCCAGCTGAGTTCCAGAAGGCTGCCGCGCTGATGTTTTTCGGGGCCCGAGATCGTGCCGGACCCGAGCAGGTCTCCCGGGGTCATCGGGCAGCCCGAGGAGCTGTGATGGGCCAGTTGCTGGGCGGCGGAATAGTACATCTGGTTGTAGTTGGTTTTGCAGATCGTGATGGCGGGGCTGCCCGGCGGGGTCAGGGTGACCGAGAGGTCGATGTCGTAGAGCATCGGGCCCGGCTCGGCCAGATATGCAAGCAGGGGCTTGTCGCGCGCGGGGGTGGATGTGCGGAAGGGGGCGAGTGCCGCGCGGGTCACGATCCAGGGCGAGATGGAGGTCGCGAAGGCCTTGGCCTGGAACGGACCCAGCGGCTGGTATTCCCACGCCTGTATGTCGCGGGCGGACCAGTCGTTCAGCAGCACGTAACCAAAAATCATCTCATCCGCTTCGGCCACGGTGACGGGGTGGCCCAGTTCCGTGCCGGTGCCCACGATCGCGCCCATCTCGAGCTCGATATCGAGGCGTTTGCAGGGCCCGAAGGTGGGCATGTCCGCATCCGGGGCCTTTGTCTGGCCATTGGGGCGGATGATGTCGGTGCCGGACACGACGACGGATGAGGCCCGCCCGTTATAGCCGATGGGGATGTGCAGCCAATTGGGCGGCAGCGCGTTCTCGGCCCCGCGGAACATCGTGCCCACGTTCGTGGCGTGGTGTCTGCCGGCGTAGAAGTCGGTGTATTCGGCGACGACCAGCGGCATCTCCATTCGGGCGTCCGCCATCGGTACGAGATGCGGCGCGACGGTGGCCTGTTCGGCGGCGCCCTCGGCAAGCAGGTCCTGCAGGCGCGCGCGCAGGATTGCCCAGCCTTCGGGGCCAAGCTCCATCACGTCGTTCCAGTAGGGGACATCGAACACGGGCTCCGCGGCGATTTCGATCAGGCCTGCCTGCTCGGCGGCCTGCATGTCCAGGATCATGTCGCCGATGGCCACGCCGCAGCGCGCCTCGAGCCGGTTGGTCGAGAACACACCGTAGGGCAGATTGTTGAGCGGGAAGGGTGTGTCGGCGCTGTTGGCGCTTTCCACCCAGGAGGTCATGAGGGTCATGGTCGTTCCTTGTTCAGGGAGCGGGGGCGATCAATCGCCGCCGCTGTCCTTGCTTGGTATGCTTTGGCACCGTTCAGGTTCGAGACCCGCGCGAACCATGCCCGGACCGCAGACGACGGCAAGGCCTGTGATCCGGGGCCCGGTCGTGTTCATTTCTTGCCCGGAGTGCCGTCGAATTTCTTTTCCAGATCGCTCCAGCAGTCGATGTAGTCGTCCTGCAACGGGGCCTCATGGGCGGCGAAGTGGGTCAGGTGTTGCGGAAACCGTGTTTCGAACATGAACGACATGGTGTTCTCCAGCTTTTCCGCGCTCAGGTCCGCATTCGACGCGCCCTCGAACGCGTTCTTGTCGGGGCCATGGGGCAGCATCATGTTGTGCAGGCTCATTCCGCCGGGGACAAATCCCTTCGGTTTCGCATCATAGATGCCAAAGATGTTGCCCATCAGTTCCGACATCACGTTCTTGTGGTACCACGGCGGCCGGAAGGTGTCTTCGGCCACCATCCAGCGGTCGCGGAACAGGACGAAGTCGATGTTGGCGGTGCCTTCGACGCCCGAGGGGGCGGTCAGTACCGTAAAGATTGACGGGTCAGGATGGTCGAACAGGACCGCGCCGACAGGGCAATAGGTGCGCAGATCGTATTTGCAGGGCGCGTAGTTGCCGTGCCATGCTACCACGTCGAGCGGGCTGTGCCCGATCCGGGTTTCATGAAACTGCCCGGCCCATTTCACGGTCACGGTCGAGGCCGCGTCCCGGTCTTCGAAGGCGGCGACGGGCGTCTTGAAATCGCGCCGGTTGGCCATGCAGTTGGCGCCGATGGGGCCACGGCCGGGCAGGTCAAACTTCTGGCCGTAGTTCTCGCAGACAAAGCCGCGGCAGGGCCCGTCCAGCACCTCGACCCGGTAGACCAGACCGCGCGGGATAATCGCGATCTCCTGCGGTTCGATGTCGATCACGCCCAATTCGGTGGCAAAGCGCAGGCGGCCTTCCTGGGGCACGATCAGCAGTTCGCTGTCGGCGGAGTAGAAATAGGCGTCCTGCATGCTTTGGGTGACCAGGTAGATGTGGCTCGCCATGCCGACCTGCGTGTTGACGTCGCCCGCCGTGGTCATGGTGCGCATGCCCGTGAGCCAGGTCAGCGACGCCTCCGAATGGGGCACCGGATCCCAGCGGTATTGCCCCAGCGAGGTCACATCGGGATCCACGTGGGGCGCGGATTTCCAATACGGCAGGTCGATCTTTTCAAAGCGATGGGTGTGTTTGACCGATGGGCGGATGCGGTAGCACCAGGTCCGCTCGTTCTGGTGGCTGGGCGCGGTAAAGGCGGTCCCGCTCAGCTGCTCTCCGTAGAGGCCATAGTTCACCTTCTGCGGACTGTTCATGCCCTGCGGCAGCGCACCGGGCAACGCCTCGGTTTCGAAATCATTGCCGAAGCCGGGCATGTAGCCTTCGGTCGTGCCGACGGGGGATGTGGCGGATGTCAGGCCGTGCGCTGTGCGGTGGGTGTTCATTGTCATCTTCCCATTCTGCGTGGTGGTCCCGTGCTATTGGTTGGTTTTGTAACTAACAACGGTTATCTTGGAAAAATGAACACGGACGATTTTGACCTTGGCGATTTCCTGCCCTACGCGTTGAACCAGGCGGCAGAAGCCACGAGCCTTGCATTCCAACGCCACTACAAGGAACGGTACGGCATGTTGCGCACCGAATGGCGGGTATTGTTTCACCTGGGCCGTTATGGTGCGATGACGGCTAAGGCCATCTGTGACCGCGCCAGCCTGCACAAGACCAAGGTCAGCCGCGCCGTGCGCGCGCTCGAGCGGAAACGCTTTCTGTGCCGCGAGGTTCTGGAAGACGACAGGCGCCAAGAAGTCTTGTCGCTGACCCGGTTGGGCCAGGGGGTGTACGATGACCTTTTCAAGGTGGCCATGGCCTATGACGCAGAGCTTGGCACCCATTTCACACCCGAGGAACGCGCGGTGCTGCGTCGCTGTCTGAAAAAGATCGCGCGCCTTTGACGGCGCGCGATCAGGGGGTCAGTCGGACGTGTCGTGGGTCGCGTGGTTCATTGCGCCATGGGCGGCCGCGCGGCGGGGCACGACGTTGAAAATCACGTCGATGCGGCCAGCTTTTTCGAATTCTAGCGTGGCGTCGATGGTGTCACCGGAGGTGAGCGGCGCGCTGAGCCCCATGAACATGACATGAAGCCCGCCGGGGGCGAGGGTGACGGTCTCTCCGGGGGGGATGGCGATCGCGTCCAGGTGCCGCATGCGGGCCACGCCATTCGCATCGGTTTCGGAGATGTGCAGTTCCGATTTGGGGATGTCGGGCGTGCTGACACTGATCAGCGCGTCCGGTACGGCGCCTGCGTTCGTGACGCTTAGAAAACCGCCGCCGGTACTGGCGGATTTGGCGGTCTCGAACGCCTGCGGATCGTGAACGGTGATCGGGCCCACGACATAGTCCTGGGCAAGAGCGCTTGTCGCGCAAAGAAGGGCCGCGCAAGCGGCGATGGCTGAAAGTTTCATTGGTTTTTCCTGTCGTGAAGGGGCGCCCGTTGGCGCGTGCTGAACGGTGATCGAAAGATGTCAGCTGACAGGGGGCGCGCGCGCAGGGGGCGTCATGCGTGGCGTGGGCGCTTCGGGCTGTGCCGCGGCGGTCGGACCGAACAACATGCCACGCGGCGTGAGCGCAGGCATCAGTTGCGCGCAAGGCGCAGGTAAATCCATGGCCGAAACGATACGGCACGCGTCGCAGGGGGCCTGCGCGGAGCCATGCGATTCACCACAAATGTCCTCCAACGTCCCGCCCATGGCCAGAAAGGCGCCCATGTTCGGCGTCATCTCCTGCGCCGTGGCGCGGTGACCGAACGGCAGGCTGATCAGCGCCAGGAGCGCCAGCGCCAGCGTCATCAGTCGCACAGGATTGAGGATGTTCCGCATCATGGCCCTGAATACACTGCCCTGCTGCCCGGCGCCAGCGCCGGACGGTGCGACACTTCGGACAGGCCGAAGCCCCGGCGCGCTGGGGGCACGCACCGGGGTCAGGCGGTCTGGGACCTACATCCCAGACCTGTCCCCGCGCGAATGGGGCCGCGCGCAGGAATTTGGCATCACGTCTCTTGCGGGGCAAGAACACCGACGGTCACGTCCAGGCTGATTTCCTTGCCGCGGCGCAGCAGGGTCACGGCCGCCGTGTCGTCGGGGTCGGTTTGGGCCACCGCGCGGGTCAGATCGCCCAGTTCCTTGATGGTCTTGTCGCCGAACGACAGGATGATGTCGCCGCTTTCCAGACCGGCCTTTTCGGCGGGGCTGTCTGCGGACACCGCTTCGATGACCGCGCCACGCGGGGCGTCAAAGCCCAGCACTTCCGCGACCTCATCGCTCATCGGGCGGATCCGCACGCCCAGCCAGCCGCGTGTCACGGTGCCGTCATCGGCGAGGTCCGCCACCACGTCCTGTACCAGATCGGACGGAACCGCAAAGCCGATGCCGACCGATCCGCCGCCCGGCGAGATGATCGCGGTGTTCACGCCGATCACTTCGCCCGCGTTGTTGAACAACGGCCCGCCGGAATTGCCGCGGTTGATGGCGGCATCGGTCTGGAGAAACTCGTCATAGGGGCCCGCGTTTATGTTGCGGGCCTTGGCGGAAATGATGCCGCTGGTCACGGTCGAACTCAGGCCGAACGGGGTGCCGACAGCCACGACCTCATCGCCTACGCGCATCTCGGCCGAGCTGCCGAAGGAGACGAAGGGCAGAGCGTCATCGCTCCTGATCCTGAGCACCGCGAGATCTGTCGCGGGATCGCTGCCCACGACCTCGGCGTCAAAGCTGCGCCCGTCCGACAATTTGACCGTGACGCTTTGGGCGCCTGCGACGACGTGATGGTTCGTCACGATCTCGCCCGCGCCCGAGATGATGAACCCCGATCCCAAGCCGCCCTGCGGCGCGCGTTCGGGCATCTGACGCTCGAAGCGCTTGCGCAGCTCTTCCGGCATCCCTTCGGGCAGCGCGCTGCCGGTCTTGCGCAGGACGCCCTTGGTTTCGATGAACACCACTGCGGGCGAGACCTGCTCGACCAGGTCGGCATAACCGCCCGGCGGCACCGCAAGCGCGGCGCCCGGCGTCAGCAGCGGAGCCATGGCAAGCGCCGCGACAAACGCGGCCGGGGCGGATCTGGAAAGCAAAGATGGCATGATGAACTCCTTGGACAGTCATTTTCGATGATCCAAAGATGGCGGTGCGATGTTACGGGAAGGCCGGTCCGCGCTATACAAAACTTTAATGCGACAAACAGGTGCGGTGAACGCCCGGGCGGCCTATATGTTCAGGCGATGAAGATCCTTGTCATAGAAGACGATGCCACCACCGGCAGTTACATCGCGCAGGGCCTGCGCGAGGAGGGGCATGTCGTGGACTTGCTGGACAACGGTCGTGACGGGCTGGTTTCGGCGACGTCACGGACCTACGAAGTGATGATCATCGATCGGATGCTGCCCGAGGTGGACGGTCTTACGCTGGTCAAGACGCTGCGCGCGGCGGGCAACGCCACGCCGGTGCTGTTCCTGACCGCCATGGGTTCGGTCGAAGACCGGATTGGCGGGCTGAACGCGGGTGGCGACGATTACCTGGTCAAACCCTTTGCCTTTGGCGAACTGTCGGCGCGGGTCGCTGCGCTGGGCCGTCGCCCGCAGGCGGTCGAGCAGGACACGGTGCTGACCGCAGGGGACCTCAGCCTCGACCTGCTGACCCGCAAGGTGACCCGTGCCGGGCGCGAGATCGACCTGCTGCCACGCGAATACGCGTTGCTTGAGTTCCTGATGCGACGCAAGGGGCGGGTGCAGACGCGCACGATGCTGCTGGAGGGGGTGTGGGATCTGTCGTTCGATCCGATGACCAACGTGGTGGAAACCCATGTCAGCCGCCTGCGCGCCAAGGTCGACAAACCTTTCGAGACCGAGATCATCAAGACAGTGCGCGGTGCGGGCTACAGGGTCGACGGATGAGGCACCTGTGGCGCTCCATGCCGCTCAGGCTCGCGTTGCTGCTGGTCGTGCTGTTCGCGACCGTGAGCCTGCTGAGCCTCGCGGCCAGCTATGCCGTTACGCACACGGCGTTCGAACAAAGCATTCGCGACGACCTGGCACAGGATCTGGCGGGGTTTCGGGCGGCCCCATCGGCACGGGCGGTCGCCGCGTTGGTGCAGGCTGAATCCGAGGGGACGGACCCCGGCCGACTGGTGCTGAGCTACGTGACGCGGGGTGGCCAGATCTATGGCAACGGCGCGGTGGCGCGTGACGACGAGGGGTTTCACATCATCTCGCTGGGCGAGGGGCAGGCGGCGCTGAACGGCGCGTATCTCGCGCTGAGCACCCGGCTGCATGGCGGGCGGCTGACCATCGCCCGCAGCCGCGCCGAGATCGATGCCCTGCAGCCCGTGTTCGTCAACATCCTGCTGGTCAGCCTGCTGCCGACGGTGTTGATCGCGCTGGGCGGCGGCCTGATCCTGGCCCGGCGCTCAGAGCGGCACGTCGAGGTGATCCGGCGCGCGCTGGATCGGTTGACCGGCGGAAACCTTGGCGCGCGTGTGGCGATCGGCAGGCGCTGGTCAGACGACCTGAGCCGGATCGGAGAGGCGGTCAATGACATGGCCGAGGCGCAGGAGCGATCGGTCACGGCGCTGCGCCAGGTGTCGTCTGACATCGCACATGACCTCAAGACGCCGGTGCAGCGGGTTTCGCTCCAGCTTGAGGCCCTGGGAAATGTGGTCGAGGGCGACGACGCGGCGGCGCTGGTTGCGCAGACCCGCGATGAGGTCGCGGGGATCTCGGCCGTGTTTTCGGCGCTGTTGCAGTTGGCGCAGGTGGAAAACGGCGCTTTGCGCGCGGGGTTCAAAACCGTCGATCTGTCGGCGCTGTGCCGCACGATGGTCGAGGTCTATGAGCCGATGGCGACGGCGCGCGGGCAGGCGCTGTGCCATGAACTGCCTGAGGGGGCGGTGACGGTGCAGGGTGAAAAGACGCTTTTGGGCCAGATGCTGGCCAACCTGTTGGAAAACGCCCTGCGCCATACGCCGCAGGGCAGTGACATAACCGTCGCGGTGGCGGTGACCGAACACGTGGCACTGACCGTCACCGACAACGGCCCCGGCATCCCGCAAGATGAGCGCGCGCGCGTGGTGCAGCGGCTCTACCGTCTCGACCGCAGCCGCAACACGCCGGGCAATGGGCTCGGGCTGAGCCTGGTGGACGGGGTGGCGCGGTTGCATGGCGCGCGGTTGCACCTCGAAGACGCGGATCCGGGCCTGCGGGCGCGGGTGGTTTTCGCCGCGATCTGACATGACCGCTGCGGGCGCCGCCGTTGGCCTTTGGCGAAGGCGCGCCGATGACGTGCAACCCTTGTATTCGCGCCGCAAGCGGGTCAATTTGGCGCAAATTGAGCCAAAAGGAGCCTACCCGATGCGCGCCATGCAAGTGACCGCCTATGATACGCCGCTGGAAATGCGTGAGCTTGAGACACCAACGCCGGGCCCCGGCGAGGTGGTGGTCAAGGTCGCGACCTGTGGCCTGAATTTTGGCGATACCTTGCTGATCAAGGGAACCTACCAGGAAAAGCCTCCTCTGCCATTCACGCTGGGGATGGAGCTGGCCGGGACCATATCGGCGGTGGGTGAGGGTGTGACGGATTGGCAGGTCGGCCAGCGGGTCGCGGCCTACAGCGGGTTCCACGCGCTGGCCGACTATGCGGCGATCCCGGCGGACATCTGCGTGGCCCTGCCGGACGAGATGCCGTTCGTGGACGCCGCGGCTTTCCTCATCGCCTATGGCACCAGCCATGTGGCGCTGGATTACAAGGCACGGATGCAGCCGGGCGAACGGCTGCTGGTGTTGGGTGCCTCGGGCGGTGTCGGGCTGACGGCGGTGGAATTGGGCAAACTGATGGGCGCCGAGGTCGTCGCCTGCGCGCGCGGTGCCGACAAGCTTGAGATTTGTCGTGCGATGGGCGCGGATCACCTGATCAACTCCGAAACCGATGACATTCGCGACATCGTGAAGGGGCTGGGCGGCGCCGACGTGGGCTATGATCCCGTCGGCGGGGATCAGTTCAAGGCCGCGCTGCGCGCCTGCAACCGCGAGGCGCGATTGCTGCCTTTGGGGTTTGCCAGCGGCGAGGTGCCGCAAATTCCCGCGAACATCCTGTTGGTCAAGAACCTGACCGTGCTGGGGATGTACTGGGGCGGCTATGCGGCGCTCAATCCCAAGGTGCTGACCGACAGTTTCAAGGCGCTGATCGACTGGTACGTCGCGGGCAAGCTCAAGCCGCATGTGAGCAATGTCATGCCATTGGCCGAGGCGAACGCGGCGCTGGACCTGCTGCGCACGCGCCGCGCCACCGGCAAGGTCGTGATCGAGATCTAGTGCCTGCGCGCGACGGGGCGGGGCGTGACGCGCCGCGCCTTGCTCCGCTCGCGAAAGAACACGAACAGCCCCGATGCCAGGATCAACGTGATGCCGGTCCATACCTCCCAGGTGGGCAGGTCGGCAAATATGACGAATCCCCAGAACACGGCCAGCGGCAGGCCGATGTATTCGAAGGGCGCGACCGTCGCGGCATCGGCGATCCGGTAGGCCTGGCTGAGGCAATAGCCGATCAGCGCGCCGTTGACCCCCATGCCGACGAGAACCCATTGATCCTGCGGCGCAGGCCAGACCCAGGCCCGCAACAAGAACTGTATCGAGGCGTTGTCGACCCCTTCCGCAAACCGCCCGTCGCCCGCCACGATGAAGAACGCCAGCGACACCACGGTGAACGTCCCCTGGATGTAAATCGCCAGCGTCGATGCGGGTGCCCTGACGCCCAGCTTTCGGGTCATCAGCTGGTTCAGCGCATAAGTCAGCGCGGCCAGCACCGGCAACAGCAGCACAAGGCGCGAGGCGGGCAGGCTTGCCGCGCTTTCCCACGGGCGCTGCATGATCACAACGCCGATGAACCCGGCCAGCACGGCGCCCAGCCGCAGGGGGCCGACCTTTTCGCCCAGCATCGGGATCGACAGCAGCGTGATGAACAACGGCGCCACGAAGAACAGCGCGGTCGCATCCGCCAGCGGCAACACCGCGAGGGCCAGGAAAAAGGACATGTTCGCGATCACCACCAGCCCACCGCGCAGCACATGCAGCAAAGGCTGATCCGTCCTGAGGGCGCGCCAGCCGCCTTCGAACTGGAGAAAGCCAAAGCTGAACACCAGCGCGATTGACGAGCGGAAAAAGATGATCTGGTGCAGCGGATAGCCTGACGAGAGCTGTTTGATCAGCATGTCATTGAGCGAGATGCACAGCATCCCGACCAGTACGAAGGCAATCGCGGGACCCGCGCGGTTCTGGGCGTTGATCATGCGCGCACCCTCATCTTTCCCGTTGCGCCTGTCCAGAGGATTTCGCATCTGACGGCCCCTTGTTGACCGCGCGCGATCCGTTCTAGGTAGACCATGAATAAAGCGGAGAGAGCCATGCCCCCGATCCTGACCGTCCAGTCCTTGCGCAAGACCTATGCCGGTGGCTTCGAGGCGCTCAAGGATGTCGACCTGGAAATCGAAGAGGGCGAGATCCTGGCGCTTCTTGGCCCGAATGGTGCGGGCAAGACGACGCTGATCTCGACCATCTGCGGCATCACCACCGCGACCTCCGGGTCCGTGCGCGTCGGGGGCCACGACACGGTGACCGATTTTCGCGCCGCCCGCGCGATGATCGGACTGGTCCCGCAAGAGATCAACCTCGAACCGTTCGAGCGTGTGCGCAACACGGTGAAGTTTTCGCGCGGATTGTTCGGCAAACCGGCCAACCCCGACCTGATCGAGAAGATCCTGAAACAACTGTCGCTTTGGGACAAGCGCGACAGCCAGATCCGCGAACTCTCGGGCGGCATGAAGCGTCGCGTGCTGATCGCCAAGGCGCTGAGCCATGAGCCGCGGGTGCTGTTTCTCGACGAGCCGACGGCGGGGGTTGATGTGGAGCTGCGCCGCGACATGTGGGACATCGTGGCAGGGCTGAAACGGGACGGTGTGACCATCATCCTGACCACCCATTACATCGAAGAGGCCGAGGCCATCGCCGACCGCGTCGGTGTCATCGCCCAGGGTGAGATCCTGCTGATCGAGCAAAAGGATACGCTGATGTCGCGGATGGGCAAGAAGGAACTGGAAGTGCAGCTGACACAACCCATCACCGAAATTCCCGCCGCGCTGGCGTCGGATGCGCTGCGCCTCAAGGGCGACGGCAGCTCGTTGATCTACACCTACGACACCAACGCAGAGCGGACGGGCATCACGCAACTGCTCAAGGATGTGGCAGCGGCGGGGCTGGTTCTGCGCGACGTGGTGACCCGGCAATCGAGCCTCGAGGATATTTTCGTGGATCTTGTGCACGAAGGAGACACGGCATGAACTGGACCGCGATCAAATCCATCTACATTTTCGAAATGACACGGTTTTTTCGTACCATTGCGCAAAGCTTCATCTCGCCGGTGCTTTCGACATCGCTGTATTTCGTGGTCTTCGGGGCGGCCATCGGCAGCCGGATCGACGAGATCGAAGGCGTGTCCTACGGCGCATTCATCGTGCCGGGGCTGATCATGCTGAGTGTCATCACGCAGTCGATTTCGAACGCGAGCTTCGGAATTTATTTTCCGAAATTCATAGGCACTATCTTTGAACTGCTTTCGGCGCCGGTGAATTTTCTCGAGATCGTCATGGGGTACGTGGGCGCGGCCGCGACCAAGGCGCTGTTCATCGGGACGATCATTCTGGGCACGGCGTTCCTGTTCGTCGATTTCGAGATCCGGCACCCCTTTGCGATGGTGGGCTTTCTGGTGCTGACCTGCATCAGTTTCGCGCTGATGGGCTTCATCATCGGCATCTGGGCGGGCAATTTCGAACAGCTGCAGCTGGTGCCCCTGCTGATCGTCACGCCGCTGGTGTTCCTGGGCGGGTCGTTCTATTCGATCTCCATGCTGCCGCCGGTCTGGCAGGTGATCTCGCATTTCAATCCGGTGGTCTACCTGATCTCCGGTTTCCGCTGGTCCTTCTTTGGCAGCGCGGATGTGCCCATCGGGCTGAGCCTGCTGGCCATCGCGGGTTTCACCGCGCTGTGCCTCGGCGTGATCTGGTGGATATTCAAGACCGGCTGGCGCATTCGGCAATAATCTCGGGCAGTGCCTTGTTGATGGACGCGCGCCGCTCTACATGTCAACGGATGAAACGCTGGCTCCCCTTTGTAAAGAGTAACCCGACCGTGGCGGTGATCCGTCTTTCGGGCATGATAGGTTCCGCCGGGCGCGGAGCGTTGAACGACGCCATCCTCGGCCCGGTCCTGGAAAAGGCGTTCTCGCGCGGCAAACCCGATGCTGTCGCGCTCGAGATCAACTCGCCCGGTGGCAGCCCGGTGCAATCGTCGCTGATCGGCGCGCGCATCCGGCGGCTGGCCGATGAAAAAAAGATCCCCGTGCTCGCCTTCGTCGAAGACGTGGCGGCCTCCGGCGGGTATTGGCTGGCGGCGGCGGCGGATGAAATCTATGCCGACGCAAGTTCGGTCGTGGGTTCCATCGGGGTGATCTCGTCAGGGTTCGGCCTGCATGAGCTGATGGCGCGAAATGGCGTCGAGCGGCGGGTCTATACCGCCGGTAAATCGAAATCCATGCTCGATCCGTTCAAGCCCGAGAAGCCCGAGGATGTTGCCCGGCTGAAGGAGCTGCTCGAAGACATCCATGCGAATTTCAAGGAACACATCACCAGCCGCCGCAACGGCAAGCTGCCCGCTGAACGCGATCTCTTCACCGGCGAGATCTGGCTGGGGCGCAAGGCCATCGAGTTGGGGCTGATCGACGGCATCGGACATGCGGTGCCGCACCTGAAAGAGCGTTTTGGCGACAAGGTAAAGCTGCGCCGCTACGAGGCGAAAAAAGGTATATTGGGCCGGTTCGGGACGAAGATCGTGGGCGATGCGCTGCATGGCATCGAAGAACGCGCGGAATACGCGCGGTTCGGACTTTGACATGATCATCAAGATTGTTGCCCTGTTCCTTGTCTTCATTGGCGTGCTTGGCTGGTTCGGTAAGATGCACTGGATCGGTGGCAAGGCCCTGACCCAGAAGAAATGTCGCGATTGCGGACGCTACCGCATCGGCAAGGGGCCGTGCAGCTGCGGAGGAAAGCGCGGATGATGCAAGCGTGGCTGTTGTCAGGTCTGGGCCTGCTGATCCTGCTGCTTGCGGGCGACGCGCTGGTCAAGGGGGCCGTGAACCTGAGCTTGCGGATCGGCATCCCCGCCCTGATCGTCAGCCTGACGATCGTTGCTTTCGGCACCTCGGCGCCCGAGCTTCTGATCTCGGTCAAAGCGGTGCTCGAGGATGTGCCGGGCATCGCGCTGGGCAATGTGGT
>JBFFQZ010000004.1:0-25045 GCA_041573235.1 Sulfitobacter sp.
ATCGACGCCCAAGCGCCCGTTCGTCAGGACAATGGTGCGCGTGGCCAGCGCCAGCATCGGCGCGCGGTGGGTGGCGACAATCGCCGTCCGCCCCGCCATCCAGGTCTGCAGACGGCTCACCAGGTCGCGCTCAAGCCGCTGATCCAGCGCCGCCGTGGGTTCATCCAGCAGGCAGACCTGCGGGTCTTGCAGCCACAGCCGGGCCCAACCGATGGATTGGCGCTGCCCGACGGACAGCCCTGCACCCGCCTCAAAAATCTCAAGGTCCAGCCCTTTCGGATGGGCCCGCACGAATGCGCCCAGCCCGGCGAAGTCAAGCGCCGCCATCAGCCGCGCGTCGTCGCGCTCCAGCATCGTCAGATTCAGGTTGTCACGCAGCATGCCCGAGAACAGCCGCACCTCCTGTCCCAGATAGCCGATAAGTCGGCGCAGGTCGCGCGGCGCGATCTGGCTCATTTCCGTCCCGTCGATCAGGACCCGTCCCGTGCTGGGCGCATAAATCCCGCTGAGCAGTTTCATCAGCGACGACTTGCCCGCGCCATTCGCCCCCAGCACCGCCACCCGCTGCCCCGGCAGGATCGTGAGCCCGGGCAGGTCGAGCGTCGGCGCACCTTCGTCGGCATAGCGAAAGGTCACGTCGCGCAGCTCGAACTTTCCGGTCAGCTGATCGCGGCGCAGATAGGTCCGGTCCGGCGCGGCATCCTGTTCGGACATCGCGATATGATCCAGTCCGTCCAGCGCGGATTTCACGTTGCCCCAGCGCGCCATGGTGCCCGCCAGTTGCGTCAGCGGTGCCAGAGTGCGCGAGGTCAGGATGCCCGTCGCGATGATCGAACCCACGGTGAACTGCCCGGCAAACACAAGGTAGGTGCCCATGATGACGGCCGCGACATAGGTCGCCTGCTGCACCCCCTGGCTCCAGAATGTCAGCGCCGATGCCAGCCTGCGCTGCTGCGACGACTTGACCGCCGACAACGTGGTCAGCTCGGCCCATAACCGCTGCACGCGATCCTCACCGCGCTGGGTCTTGACCGTGTCCAGCTCAAAGATCGCCTCATGCAGCAGGCGCGACGATTTCGCCGTCGCCCCCTGTGTTTCCCGCGTCAGGCGGATCATCCGCTTTTGCAGGAAGAACCCCGGCACCACCATCAGGATACCCCCCAGCACCAGAACCCAGACCACATTGCCCGCGATGGAGGCCACCAGCGCCATGAACACGAAGATGAACGGGATGTCGGCAATCGTGCCGATGGTGGATGCGGTAAAGAACTCGCGCACCGAGGAAAACTCGCGCATGTTGGAAAACAGATCAGACGGCGTCTGAGGACGGCGGTCGCTGCGCATGCCCAGGATACGGTCCATCAACAGGCCCAGCACCGACAATTCGATCTGGCGTCCCGCGCCATCCATCAGCTGTGCACGGGCGAGCTTGATGAAAGCCTCCATCAGCAGCGCAAGCCCGGCCCCCGTCGCCAGCACCCACAGCGTCGCCTCGGACTGGTGCGGGATCACACGGTCGTAGACCTGAAGCGAAAACAGCGCGACGGCCACGGCCAGCAGGTTGGCGACAAAAGACCCCAAGGCGACCTCGCCCAGCTGACGGCGAAAGCGGCCGAACTGCCCCCAGAACCAGTGCCGGGGCGCCTCGGCGGTCTTGTGGACCTCGGCGATGGTGTCGATGGGCATCCGGGCGTGTAGTGTCAGCCCTGAAAAGAATGGTGCGAAATCGGCCGTGGGCACCGACGCGCGGTTGTCGGGACAGGTCGTGTCATAGACCTCCAGATCGCTGCCGTGGCGGCCCATCACCAGCAAGAGCTGGCCCGAGGTCATGTAGACCAGCGCCGGAAACCCGACCGCATCCAACGCCTTCACGCGCGTCACCCCCGCGCTCAGCCCCTGCGTGCGCAGCAGCCCCGCGATGACCTTCGCCTCGTCCTGTTCCGAGGACGCGGGCGTCAGCCTGCGGGCCAGCGCCTCGGACAGGTCCGCCTGCGACATTTCGATGCCGGTGACGCTGCCGAAGGTAGCGATCAGGGCCGCACGCGCGCGCATGCGATCCTCGAAGGTCGAGCTGTTGGTGGGTTCGGGCGGTTCTTGATGCGGCGCAGGCATGCGGCCCGGATTTCCGTTGACGATGGTCAGCGTGAAGGGTTTTTTCATATCGACGACCCATCCGCCAGAACACCCAGAAGCTCGGCCATCTGGACCCGCAGGCGGATCGCCTCGTATTTCAGCGTCGCTTGCTTTTCGAGCTGGCGGGCGACGGTTTCATAGACGCCGACCACGTCCATGACCTGGCGTTGCCCGGCATCGTATTGCGCCTGGAACAGATCAAGGTTCCGCTGCGCCTGCACGCCCAGCGTTGCCGCCTCCGCCGCCTGCCGCTCGGCCGCGGCGATCCGGCCTTCCAGCTTGCGCAATGCGCGGGTGGCGTCTTCGTTGGCCTGTGCCACGCGGCGGCCCGCCGCCTCGCGGGTCGCCTCGATCGCGGCCAGCCGGTCGCGCGAGCCAAGGCCCAGCAGCGTGTCCGCCTTGATCCTCAGGCCAAAGTCGCTGTTTTCCCCGACGGTTCCGCCAACGGACAGTCCCGGCAGCTGGTGCGCCCGGTCCACCTTGGCCGCGGCCACGGCGCGGATCTTTTCCGCCTCCGACCGGATCACGGCCAGCGGGCGGGCCTGCCCCGCCGCCACCGGGATGAGCGGCGCGCCACGCAGATCGCCCAGATCCCCGACCGCCATCGCGTCGAGTTCAGAGAGCGCGGTACTGGCCACTTCGGCGTTGGCCGATTGACTGGCACCGATCTCGGCAAGCTTCTGGCGCAGGATCTGCAGATCCGAGCGGTCCGAAACGCCGCCCTGCACGCGCTGCTGCATGATCCATTCGAAACGGCTGATCTTCCTGAACGCCTTCGTATAAAGCGCGTGTTTCTCGCGCGCCTCGGCGGCCCGGAGATAAAGGTCAAGGCCGCTGCGCACGCGGGTGTTGGCATCGGCGGCCAGCGCCACGGCGGCCACCTCGACATCGGCGACCGCGAATTCACGCTCGCCCTCGTTGCGGCCATTGTCATAAATCACCTGCTCGACCACCAGGTTGGCCACCACCGAGCCAAGCGATGTCAGGCTGATGTCGGGACCGATCTGCGGCAGCCAATTGCTGGACGCCGCCCGCGCGCGCAACTGCGCCGCGCGCAGTTCGCTTTCGGCGCTGCGCGCGGATGCCGCCAGAACGGCGGTGGCGACGCGCGCATAAGGGCTGCCCTCGGGCAGCACCGACCGACGCGCCTGCAGGCCCTGAATGATCACGCTTTCGGCGTTGATCTTCTCGGCATGGGTGGGTTTCGGCGGGACCGTCGCACCGGGCGCGCGCAGCCGTGCCACGACATCAGCCACGCCCGTGCCGCCCGCATCCGACAGGCACCCGGCCAGCCCGAGCGCCACTGCGCACAGGCCCCCTGCCTTGATAGTCCACTGCCCCATACCCTGCCCTTAACGTGCCGATATTTTTTATTTCATAGCTGCGGCGATGATTTCACCCCGCCGCATGCCTTTCTGGCGTCCACCCCTTGCCGATCAGATCGTGACCGGAATATCCGGATCAACCAGCAATATCCCCTCGCTGCCCACGGAATAGACGTTGTAGGATTGGCCACCGACATCCTGCGTACCCTGCAACGTGCCGCCTGTGACCGTGACCTGATCCTCGGCAGAGCCGTGGATGGTCAGTGTGTTGGTCGCATTTGACAGCGCCAGCAGGCTCGCCTCGTCGATGACGACGCTGGCCGCCTCGGCAAAGTCGAGATCGAGGTTCTCGATCTGGAAATCGCCCAGCGCCATATTGGTCAGATCCACCGAATTCGTCGCCGCCTCATCGTCGAGCACAAGATATGTGCCCGACGTGTTGCCCGCCGTGTCGGTGGCGTTCACGATCAGCTGCGAGCCGTTCGGCACGTTTGTGTCGAAGACGAAATCGGTCTCTGCGCGCAGGGTATTGTACCCCTGTGCCCCGTCAACAGCTTCGATGGACCCGTCGCTGGCCACCTGCACGACGCTTTGCACGTCGTCCGTGGGCACGCCGTCAACCATCTCGGTCTCGATCGAGATCCCCCGGATACCGTCGCCGTCTCGGGTGAACGAGGCGATGACGGGCCCGTCAGGCGCTGCGGTGTCGATGGACAGCGTATCCGTGATGGTGGCCGTGTTGCCCACGTGGTCCGTCGCCTCGACCGAGATCTCGGCCGCATAGGCGCCACGGCGCACGGCGGATGCGGGCACTGTCAACGACCAGCTGCCGGACGCGTCCACGGTCGCGCCATAGGTCGTGCCATCGAAGATCACCACCACGGTCGAGCCCGGCTCCACCTCACCGCCCAGCTCGATGCCGTTGGCCGCTTCTGCCGCATTGACGACCTGATCGACCCCGGCGGAATTGCGGCTCATCGCGAAGGGGGTGACTTCGGTATCGACGTCCACCGTGCTCGTCACGGTGCTGACGTTGCCCGCCCTGTCTGTTGCGGTGACCGAAATGTCGGCGCTATAGGTGCCCGCCGCCAGCGCCGACGGGCTGAAATCAGCGATCCAGTTGCCCGCGGCATCGACCGATGCCATGACCGTCTGGCTGCCCAGCGTCACCGCCACCGATGTAGATCCGACTTCGGTGGTGCCAGTGACCGAGAAGCCCACGCCCTGCTCGGCGCCATTGATGATGTTGTCCGCCGTAACGCCATCGGCCGATACGCTCAGATCATCGACCCGCGTATCCACGTCGACGCTGTCGGATGCGCTGCGCGAATTGCCCGCCTCATCGGTGATCGTGGCGGTGATGCCTGCGGTATAAACGCCTGGTGCCACCTCGGAAGAGGCAAAGAATGCCTCCCAGGTGCCGTCGGATCCGGCAAGAACGGAGTGACTGACACCCGCCATGGTGACGGTCACGCTGGCGCCGACATCCGCAGTGCCGGTCAGGGTCACGCCGTCGGCGGCCTCGGCCGCGTTGACGATATCATCACCTTCGACCGGCGCGCTGTCGATGGTCAGCATCCCGGCATCGGTGTCCACCAGAACCTCCACGCTGGCAAAGTCCGTGTTGCCTGCCGCATCCGTCGCCATGGCGGTCATGGTCGCCGTATAGGTTCCCGCCGCGATCGAACCGGCGGCAAATGTCGCGTTCCAGCTGCCCGAGGCAGAGACGGCCGCCACCTGCGTCACCCCGCCCAGTTCAACCACCACGGTCGAGCCCGGCTCGGTCTGGCCGCTGACGGTCAGCGGTTGTCCCGCCTCTTCGGCATTGATCACGCCATCGGCGCCGCCGTGGGTCGAGGTGATCGCGAAATCGCGCACCAGCGTGTCGACGTCGAATTCCCCGGACACTGCGGCGGTATTGCCATGCACATCCGTGGCAAAGGCCGACACGGTCCCGGTATATTCGCCGGGGGCCACATCGGCGGGCGCAAAGGTCGCGCTCCAGCGGCCCTCGGACGTCGCGATCACCGTGTGGGTCATGTCGTTGACGGTGACATCCACGGACGCGCCCGCCTGCGCGGTACCGGTAAAGGTCACACCCGCCGTATGTTCGATGCCATTGATCACCCCGTCGCCGCCGAGAGTGGCGGTATCCACCGTCACCGAGGTCACGGTGTCGATCACCACGACATCCTCGTAAGTGTTGCTGTTGCCAAAGCTGTCGGTGGTCACGATCCAGGCCGGAGCGTCATATTCGCCCGCTTCAAGCGTGCCTGCGGGCCAACTGACCGCCCAGGTGCCGGAGGCATCGACCATGGCCGATTGGGTGATGTTGGCGATGGTCACGGCAACCGACGCGCCCGGCTCCCCCGTGCCCGCTATCCTGACCCCGTCGGCAAAGCTGGTTTCGTTGAAGAAATCCCCGGTGGACCCGGTGCCTTCGGTCACGGTGATCTCCGGTGCGGTCGTGTCGATCACGAACGCACGACTGTCCAGTTCCGTGATTTCACCATCCGGATCTGTCAGGAACACACCTGCCTCATAGACACCGTCGACGGGGAAATTCCCGCCCTCGAAGATCGCGACGAACGTGCCATCGTCGCCGATCACCGTCTCGACGACCTTTCCGCCCACGTTGACGCGCACATCGTCGCCCGGCGCACCGTTGCCGCTGACGGTCAGAACCGGTGCAGCGCCATCCCCGTCGAAGGAAACCACGACGTCGACGACGTTGGCATCGGGATCGCGCGGGCCATCGCTGCTGCGCCCGACGACGCCGCCGATCAGGGCCGTGCCGCCAATGCCCGCGGCAACAGCGCCGCCCGTGCCCAGACCGCCCCCCAACAGCGCCGCGGCACCCAGCATCGAAACTTCTTCGTCCGAACCGGCGGCAAGCGGCACACCCGCGAATTCGGCCTCGCCCAGAAAGATCAGATCATCCGACGGGCTCCACTTGCCCCATTCGGTGGCCGGACCGTATTGAGCATAAAGCCTTCCGGCATCGGCTTCGACGAAACTCACCTCATTGAGATATCCGTCGGTCGAGATGAAAAGACGGTTCGGCACGCCTTCTTCGTTGAAGTAGTTGTCAATCACAAGCGTGCGACCGTCCGCCATGACGATGACAAGCTGATCGCCCTTGCGCATCTGACCGACAAGATCGGACTGGCGCACATTGATGGATATCTCCTGGCCTGCGCCGGCCGTGATCGTCTGGTTATGCGTCTCAGCTGACATTGTGCCACGCTGGAGGCCGCCCGCGCTGCCGCGAACGACGAAATCAATCGCCTTGGTCATTAGACTGCCCCGCCCCTGATCGCCCGTCTTTACGCGGGTCGTCCGATGTCTGAACTTTGTTTACTGCTACCCGGCCCGTTCAAGCGTGCCGTGATTTCACCTTTATTTCGCCACATTACTGGCGGCGTCCCCCTTAGGCCAGTCTTTTTGGCAGCGGTTTTCGCTCATGGCTCCAGAGGTGTGCGCCTTTGGTCACATCATCAACCACCACGCAAGAGCATCGGGCAGCGATTGCGACATCGTCCTGCGGGTTCCGCCCGAACCGTCGGTTGTACATTGACACGGACGCGGCGGCGGCTGAGGCTCATCCTCATGACGCAAGATGCGAACACCCTGCCCGATCTCATCGAAGATCCCGATCATCCCATCGTCATGTCTGACGGCACGCGCCTGTCCGCACGGCTATGGCGGCCCGAGGGCAGCGGCCCGGTGCCGCTGATCCTTGAATTCCTGCCCTACCGCAAACGCGACGGCACCTGCGCCCGCGATGCGCTGACGCACCCCTATTTCGCACAACGCGGCTATGCCTGCGCGCGGGTGGACATGCGCGGCAATGGCGACAGCGAAGGCATCATGACCGACGAATACACACCGCAGGAGCTTGCGGATGCGGTCGAGGTCATCGAATGGGCCGCAGCCCAGCCGTGGTGTTCGGGAACGGTGGGGATGATGGGCATCAGCTGGGGCGGGTTCAACGCGCTGCAGGTGGCGGCGCTGGCGCCGGAGCCGCTGAAGGCGATCATCACGCTGTGTTCGACCGTCGACCGCTTTGCCGACGACATCCACTACAAGGGCGGCTGTCTGCTGAATGAAAACCTCGGCTGGGGTGCGACGATGTGGAGCTATTCGAGCCGCGCGCCAGACCCCGCGCTCCGCCCGAACTGGCGCGAGATGTGGCTTGAACGGCTGGAGGCAGAGCCCTTTCTGCCCGCCACCTGGCTGCGCCACCAGCGCCGCGATGCCTATTGGCGGCACGGGTCCGTCTGCGAGGATTACAGCGCGATCAAGGCCAAGGTGCTTGCGGTGGGAGGCTGGGGCGACGCCTACAAGAACGCGGTGCCGCAACTGGTCGAAGCGCTTGGTGGGGCGAAGGGGATCGTGGGGCCATGGGTCCACAAATACCCGCATTTCGCGGTGCCCGAGCCGCGCATCGGCTTTCTGCAGGAGGCACTGCGCTGGTGGGACCACTGGCTCAAGGGCACCGACACCGGTGTGACGACCGACCCAGATTACCGCGCCTACCTGATGGACGGGGTGCGCCCCGCGGCATGGTACACCGAACGCCCCGGCCGATGGATTGCCGAAAGCCATGGCGCCACAAGTCACCTGCCCGTGCAGACGCTGCACCTTGGCGCGGGCACGCTGGAGGATGCGCCGCAGGGGATCGCGGTGGACATCGCCTCGCCCGCGCATTGCGGCGCGGCGGCGGGGGAATATTGCGCAATCTGGCTTGGCCCCGAAATGCCGGGCGACCAGCGCGGCGATGACGCGCTGTCGACGTGCTTTGACAGTGCGCCTCTGACCGATGACATGGACATCGTCGGCGCCCCGCGCGTGACGCTCAAGCTGTCGTGCGACCGCGCCCAGGCGCAGATCGCCGTGCGGCTCACCCATGTGCACCCCGATGGCGCGTCCAGCCGCATCACCTACGGTGTGCTCAACCTCAGCCACCGCGACAGCGCCTCGATGCCCCGGCCGATGACCCCCGGCACCGCCGAGGAAGTCACGATCTCGCTCGATCACATCGCCTACCGCGTCCCCAGGGGACACCGGGTCCGCGTCGCCATCTCGACGGCCTATTGGCCGCTTTTGTGGCCCGCCCCGGAGGCCGCGCGAATCACCCTCGCCCAAGGCAGCGTGACCCTGCCGCAGCGCCCCACGCAGGGCGGCGACGAGGTGGCCTTTGCCCCGCCCAACGGCGCGGCGCCTTGGCAGACCGAAGAACTGCGCGCCCCGGCCCATGCCCGCCGACAGGAGGTCGACATGGTCACCGGCATCCACACGCTGGTGATCGAGGACGACTTTGGCAAGCTGCGCGACCTCGACCATGGGCTAATCCACGGCTCGGTCGCCCGCGAACGCTGGGAAATCCACCCCGACGATCCGCTTTCCGCGCGGGGCCGTTGCCACTGGACCGACGAGCTTGAACGCGACGGCATCCGCCTGCGCACCGAGACGCGCTGCGAGATGTGGTCGGACGCCGAAAATTTCTTTTTGTCCGCGACGATCGAGGCCTGGGAGAACGACACACAGATCTACACACGGCAAGAGAACGAAACCATTCCGCGCGACCATCTGTAACGTCTCTGACATGCATCAGGTCCATTAAACCTTGCGAGCCGGGCTGAAATGCGCAAGCTTGGCACATCACTGAATACCAGATGCGCATAAAGACGCATCATCAAACTGGGAGACCACTACATGAACGATCAACTGAACACCCTGCGTGCCAAGGTCACCGACGGCCTGATGACACGCCGCGAATTCGTCGCACGTGCGGCGGCTCTCGGGGTGACTGCCGCGGTTGCCAACTCCATGCTGACCGGCAGCGCCCGCGCCGACGGTCATGAAACGCCCAAGCGCGGCGGCATGCTGCGCATCGGCTCTTCTGGCGGCGAAAGCACCAACACCCAGGACCCGGCGCTGACCGCGTCCGAAGTACCGCTGAACAACCTGCGCTGCTGGGGCGAAACCCTGGTCGAGGTCAGCCCCGAGGGCGAGATCGACTTCCGCATGGCCGAAAGCGTCGAAGCATCCGCGGACGCCAAGACATGGGCCTTCAAGATCCGCAAAGGCATCCCGTTCTCGAACGGCAAGGACATGATGCCCGATGACGTGCTGAAAACCATGCAGCGCCATTCGGACGAGAATGCCAAATCCGGCGCGCTCGGCATCATGAAGGGCATTGCGGACATGCGTGTCGATGGCGACAATTTCATCGTCGAACTTGAGACGCCGAACGCCGACCTGCCGTTCCTGCTGGGCGACTATCACCTGATGATCCAGCCCGGCGGTGGCATCGACGCGCCCGCTGCGGCCATCGGCACCGGCCCGTATACGCTGGAAATCGACGAACCGGGCGTGCGCCATGCGTTCAAACGTCGCGACGACTACTGGGATTCCGAGAACCGGGGCTGGGCGGACGAAGTCGAGCAGCTGGTGCTCAATGACGCGACCGCGCGCACCGCGGCACTGCAGTCGGGTCAGGTCCACGCGATCAACCGGGTCGAGCCAAAGGTCGCAGCCCTGCTCGACCGCGCGCCCAACCTGTCGGTACAATCTGCCTCCGGTCGCGGGCACTATGTGTTCATCATGCACATCGACACCGCGCCCTTCGACAACAACGAACTGCGGCTGGCGCTGAAATACGCGATCAACCGTCAGGAGATGGTAGACAAGATCCTGCGCGGGTATGGCTCCATCGGCAACGACATGCCGATCAACGCTTCCTACCCGCTCTTCGACAGCTCCATCCCGCAGCGTGAATTCGACCTTGCCAAGGCCGCCGAGCACTACAAGAAATCGGGCCACGACGGGTCGCCGATCATCCTGCGTGTCTCCGATGGCGCCTTCCCCGGTGCCGTGGACGCCGCCGCGCTGTTCCAGCAATCCGCACAGGCAGCGGGCATCCCGCTCGAGATCAAGCGTGAGCCGAACGATGGCTACTGGTCCGAAGTCTGGAACGTGCAGCCCTTCTGCGCCTCCTACTGGGGCGGCCGTCCGGTGCAGGACCAGATGTATTCGACAGCCTACCTGTCGACCGCTGACTGGAACGACACCCGCTGGAAGCGTCCCGAGTTCGACAAGATGCTCAACGCGGCCAAGGCCGAGCTGGACACCGCCAAGCGCAAGGAAATCTACTCCCAGATGGGCCGGATGCTGCGCGACGAAGGCGGTCTGATCCTGCCGATGTTCAACGACTTCGTGTCAGGTGTATCCAACAACCTCGGCGGTTGGATCACAGACCCGAACGGCGGCATGATGAACAACAAGGCCGCGATCAAGTGCTGGGTCAAGGACGCCTGATGCATCCTATCGTCAAACTGGTTGCCCAGCGCCTCGCGCTGGGCTTCCTTCTGCTCTTCGCTGCGTCGATCCTGATTTTCGCGGGCACCACCATGCTGCCCGGTGATGTGGCGCAACAAATTCTCGGCCAAAGCGCGACCCCCCAGGCGCTGGCCAACCTGCGTGCCGAACTTGGCCTGAACGATCCCCCGCTCACCCGCTATTTCGCGTGGCTCGGAGGCGTCGTACAGGGAGATCTGGGCACTGCGCTGACCAACGGCCGCGACATCGCCGAAAGCATCGGCGGGCGGCTTGGCAACACACTTTTCCTCGCCTTCTGGGCGGCCGTCGTTTCGGTCCCGCTGGCGATATTCCTCGGTCTGCTTGCGGTTCGCTACAAGGACAAATGGCCGGACAAGCTGATCTCGGCGGTGACGCTGACCACGATCTCGATCCCGGAATTCATGATCGGCTACGTGCTGGTCTACTGGCTGGCCATCAAGGCGGGGATGTTTTCGTCGGTCGCGATCATCAATGACGGCATGAGCCTGCTGGAAAAGCTCAACGCGATCGCTATCCCGGTGATGGTGCTGACGCTGGTGGTGCTGGCGCACATGATGCGCATGACTCGCGCCGCGATCCTGAACGTGATGCAGTCGGCCTATATCGAAACGGCCGAGCTCAAGGGCCTGCGGATGCTCAAGATCATCCGCAAACATGCCTTCCCGAACGCGGTCGCGCCCATCGTCAACGTGGTGATGATCAACATGGCCTACCTGGTTGTGGGCGTTGTCGTGGTCGAGGTCGTGTTCGCCTATCCCGGCATGGGCCAGTACCTCGTTGATCACGTGTCCAAACGCGACGTGCCGGTGGTGCAGGCCTGTGGCCTGATCTTTGCCGCCGTCTACATCGGGCTGAACCTTGTGGCCGACATCGTCTCGATCGTGACCAACCCAAGGCTGAGGCACCCCAAATGACACACCACCCGCGCCTTGCCCACCTGACCACAATTCCGGGGTCCCGATGCTGAGAATACCTCCCGCCGCGCTGGTCGGCCTGTTCTTTACCGGCCTGTTCTTCTTTTGCGCAATATTCGCGCCCCTCATCGCGCCCTATGGCATGGCCGAGGTCGTCGGCGACGTGTGGGAGCCTTCGTCCGAGAAGTTCCTGCTGGGCACCGACAGCATCGGCCGCGATCTGCTGTCGCGCATGATCTATGGTGGGCGCACGACGATCTTCATCGCCACCGCCGCCACCGTGCTGAGCTTTGTCACCGGGTCGGTGCTGGGCTTTTTCGCCGCTGTGTCCGGCGGGTGGATTGACCAGACACTGAGCCGCCTGATCGACCTGATCATGTCCATCCCCTCGCTGATCTTCGCGCTGGTGGTGCTGTCGGTGATGCCGACGACCATCGCCACGCTGGTCGTGCTGATGGGCCTTCTGGACAGCACACGGGTGTTCCGTCTGGCGCGCGCGGTCGCGGTGGACATCACCGTGATGGACTACGTCGAGGCCGCCCGCCTGCGCGGCGAAAAAATCGGCTGGATCATTTTCCGCGAGACACTGCCCAACGCGCTGTCGCCGCTGGTGGCTGAGATGGGCCTGCGATTCATCTTCATGGTGCTGTTCGTGTCCACCCTGTCGTTCCTGGGCCTGGGCGTGCAGCCCCCCCAGGCCGACTGGGGCGGGATCGTGAAGGAGAACAAGGAAGGCATCAACTATGGCATCCAGGCCGCCCTCTATCCCGCCTACGCCATCGCGGCGCTGTGCATCTCCATCAACCTCGTGGCCGACTGGATCCTCAGCCGCACCACATCGCTGAAAGGGGGCCGGGGATGAGCGCGCCACTGCTGAAAGTCCGCGGCCTCAAGATCGGGGCGACGATCTATCCACCCGGAGAGAAATCCCGCGACATCGAGATCGTGCATGGTGTGGATTTCGACCTGGAAGCGGGCAAGGTGCTGGGCCTCATCGGAGAATCCGGAGCCGGCAAATCCACCATCGGTCTGGCGACCATGGCCTACGGGCGCGGCGGGGTCGAACTGACCGGCGGCGAAGTCTGGGTCAACGGGCGCGAGATCATCAAAACCGGGCTGGGAGACATCCGACGTCTGCGTGGCGGTGAGGTCACCTATGTCTCGCAATCTGCGGCAGCCTCATTCAACCCCGCCAAGCGCATTATGGAACAGGTCACCGAAGCCGCGATCAGCCAGGGCAAATTCTCGAAGAAAGAGGCCGAGGCCCGCGCCGTCGCCCTGTTCGAAAAGCTCGGCCTGCCCGATCCTGAAAACATCGGATCGCGCTATCCGCACCAGGTGTCGGGCGGCCAGTTGCAACGCTGCATGACCGCGCTGGCGCTGTGCCCCGAACCCGATCTGGTGGTCTTCGACGAACCCACGACAGCGCTGGACGTCACCACCCAGATCGACGTGCTTGCCGCGATCAAGGAAGCGATCCACGACACCGGTGTCGCGGCCCTGTACATCACGCACGACCTTGCCGTGGTCGCCCAGGTCAGCGATCACATCATGGTGCTGCAACAGGGTGAGATGGTCGAATACGGCACCACCGACCAGATCATCAACAACCCGCAGGAAGACTACACCCAGGCGCTCGTCTCCGTCCGCTCGATCCGCCACGAGGAAAAGAGCCCGACGGACACCCCGATCCTGCGGGTCGAGGGCATCACCGCGCGCTATTCCGGCACCAACTTTGACGTACTCAAAGACATCAACGTGGACATGTACCCAGGCCAGACGCTGGCGGTGGTGGGCGAAAGCGGCTCGGGCAAATCGACGCTTGCGCGGGTGATCACCGGGCTACTGCCACCCTCTGCGGGGCAGATCACATTCGACGGACGCGTGCTGTCGCCGGACCTGCCCACCCGCACGGTCGAGGATCTGCGCGAATTGCAGATGATCTATCAGATGGCCGACACCGCGATGAATCCGCGCCAGACCGTAGGCACCATCATCGGCCGCCCGCTGGAATTTTATTTCGGCCTTAAGGGCAAGGCCAAACAGACCCGCATCCAGGAGCTTCTGGACGAAATCGAACTGGGCGAAGGCTTTCAGGATCGTTATCCTGCGGAGCTGTCGGGTGGCCAGAAACAGCGCGTGTGCATCGCCCGCGCGCTCGCCGCCAAGCCCAAGCTGATCATCTGCGACGAGGTCACATCGGCGCTCGATCCGCTGGTCGCGGACGGCATTCTCAAGCTGCTCCTGCGCCTCCAAAAGATCGAGGACGTGGCCTATCTGTTCATCACCCACGATCTGGCGACGGTGAAGGCGATCGCAGACAGCATCGCGGTGATGTATCAGGGCGAGGTCGTCCGCTACGGCCCTAAGTCGCAGGTCCTCTCGCCGCCCTTCGACGCCTATACCGACCTTCTGCTCAGCTCGGTTCCCGAGATGAAGCTCGGCTGGCTCGAAGAGGTCATTGAACACCGCCGCATGGAAAGCGCCGGCAACTAGGTGCGGCAGCGGGCTGCGGCTCTGCGCCAAACGTAGCGCCATGGCGCTGTCCTGGCCGCCGCACGCCTTTGCGAAACCGCCACGTTGACCGTTGCGTGTCCGCGCCTGTTAAGCTCATATGCGCGCAGGCACAAACGGAGACACCCCATGGACAACAAGCTGCTTCTCATCATCCTTGATGGTATTCCCTATCGCAACTGGCGGCGGCTTTTCGGCAATCTCGAAGGCTGGGTCGACAGTGGCGAGGCGCGGGTCTGGAAAATCCGCTCGGTTCTGCCTTCGATCTCGGCCTCGTGCTATGCGTCGATCCATACGGGCGTGGCCCCCGCCGAACACGGCTGCACCGGCAACGGCAATGTCTTCAGGCTCAGCCAGCCTGATGTGTTTGGTCAGGTTCGCGCCGGTGGCGGGGTCACCGGGGCCGTGGCGCACAGCTTCTGGTCCGAGTTCTTCAACCGCCATCCGTTCGATTACGTCCGCGACATCGAATACGACGAGCCCGCCAGCAAAACCATCAATCACGGCCGGTTTCACACGATGACCGGCTATGGCGCCAACAACCAGATGACGCCGTCGGACGTGGATCTGTTTGCCACGCTCACCAATCTGTGCCTGCGTTTCGGGCTCAACTACGGGATGCTGCACACCTGCACGCTCGACAGCATGGGGCACCGGTTCTTCCACGACTGCCAGGAAATGGACCATGCCTGCCTGGTCATGGACGAGATGCTGGCCCCCTTCATTTCCAAGTGGCGCGCCGCGGGCTATGAAGTCCTGGTCACGGCTGACCATGGGCAGGACGCACGCGGCCACCACGGCGGACGTGACCCGCTGCAACAAGAGGCGGCGCTCTATTACTTTGGTGATGCGGAAGGGCCCTCCGCCGATACCGTCATCGACCAGCTGCAACTGGCACCGACGATCCTTAGCCGCCTTGGCGCCCCCATCCCCGCCACGATGAAAGCGGGCAGTTTCCTGACCTGAGCCAGCGGCCGCCGGTCCTGCGTTCGCGATAATGTCCCGGTAAGGTGGGCTTGCAGCCCACCCTCGCCCGCCGCCCTCAGTAGGGCCAGCGGCCCGACCCCAGCGCGCCCACAGCATCCACCACCCGGTCAAAAAACGCAGCTGCCCGCGCGCTCATGCCCCGCGCGCGCAGGCAGCCATGCACCAGCCCAGCCTCGTTGAACCAGACCGCACGGCCCCCCGCAGCCACCACCCGGTCGCGATAGGCGCCGCCATCGCTGGCCAGCGGGTCGCATTCCGCCGTGACGATCACCGTCGGCGGCAGACCGTCAAAATCATCATCCTGCAACGGCGCCCAGCGGGGATCCCCCTGCGGCACCGCCGCCCCGCCCGTGCGCACCGTCTGGTAGAACAGCATGTCGCGGGTGGTCAGTTCAGGCGCATCGGCATGGGTCACATAGCTGCCCGTGGTCGGATCACCGCCCAGCCCCGGATAGATCAGAACCTGCCCTGCGACGCGTCGACGCGCGTGATGCGTGACCGCCGTCGCGAGGTTTCCACCCGCGCTGTCACCCACCATCAGCACCCGGCCGGGATAGGCCGCTGTAATCGCCTCGAATGCCGCCTGCGCGTCGTTGAAGCACCCGGGAAAGACGACCTCGGGCGCCAGCCCGTAATCGACCGAGACCACACGGAAGCCGCTGCGCGCACAGATCTCGGCGCAGACGTCATCGTGGCTGTGCAGCCCTCCAACCACGAAACCGCCACCGTGGTAATAGATCACCGTCACGTCCGACGGGCCAACCTCGTAGCGGCGGCAGGGTACACCGCCAAACGCCTCGTCCCAGGTCCGCACGGCTTCGGGCCGCCCCGCATGAAACGCCGAGCACATCGCGTCATAGACGGCCCGTTGCTCGGCAATCGTCAGATCAACCGCGTTCGGGGGATAGAACTCCGCCCCCCGCGCGATATAGGCCCGCACCTCATCGTCCAGCAGCCGGTCATAGTCCGGCCGCGCGGTCAAGCGGGCTCCCACGGGTTGATGAAATCACCCAGCACGGCGTTGACCGCCGCCTGATCGGCCCCATTCATCGCCAGTTTTGCCACCAGCCCGCGTTTCTTGTCATCGACGACGTGGTCGACCCGCGCGGCCACGCCCGCCGCCTCCAGCGTCTCGTTGTATACACGGATGATCGCGTGGCGCCGCAGATCCGGCTTGAAGATCTTGCCCACGGCGGTTTTCGGCAGCTCATCCATGATCGTCATGTGCTTGGGTTGCGCCGCACGTTCGTGCACCCTTTCCTTGCAGAAGGCCAGCAGCTCCTCTTCGCTCACCTGCGCGCCCGCGACCAGTTCTACAAAGGCACAGGGCACTTCGCCCGCATGCGCATCGGGCTGCCCGATCGCCCCGGCGAAGGCCACCGCCTCATGGCCCAGCAGTGCCTCTTCGATCTCCGCGGGGTCGATGTTGTGCCCGCCCCGGATGATCAGATCCTTCGCACGCCCGGTGATCCACAGATAGCCATCCGCGTCCTTGCGGCCCAGATCGCCCGTGCGCAGGTATTTCTCGTCGTAGTAGAGATCCTTGTTCTTGGCGTCCTCGGTATAGGTGTGCCCGGCAAAGATGCCCGGGTTGGACACGCAGATCTCCCCGATCTCATCCACATCCGCGTCGATCGGCCCGTTTGGCGTGCTCTTGATGATACGCACGTCCGTATACGGGAACGGCACCCCGATCGAGCCGACCTTCTTCAGCCCGTCCGTGGGGTTGCCAGACACCAGGCAGGTGGCTTCGGTCAGGCCATAGGCCTCGACCAGCGTGACGCCCGTCGCCTTTTCAAAGCGCTTGAACAGCTCCAGCGGCAGCGGCGCAGAGCCGGAAAAAGCGGTTTTGACCGTCGAGACATCGGCGTCGATCGGCCGCTGCATCTTGGCCGAGATGGCGGTGGGCACCGTGATGATGAAGGTGACCTTCCAGCGCTCGCACAGCTTCCAGAAGTTGTCGAACACGCCTTCGCCGCGATAGCCCTGCGGCGTGGGGAAGATGACATGCGCGCCCGAATGGACCGCCCCCATCCACACCGCCTGGCAGGCCATGACGTGAAACAGCGGCAGCGGGCACATTGCGACCTCTTCGGGACCATAGAGCAGCCGTTCGCCCAGCCAGCCGTTATAGATCATCCCCGAATACCGGTGCTGCGCGACCTTGGGCATGCCCGTGGTGCCACCGGTGTGGAAATAGCACGCTACCCGGTCTTCCTGAACGTCCTCGAAGCTCAGCGTCCTCGGCTGCTTGTCCATCTCGGCGTTGAAATTCTTGTAGGTGGCCTGGTTCTGCACCGTGCGCTTGGGACGCACCAGCGGCACGATCAGTTTCTTCAGGCCGGTCAGGTAGCGCAGCAGATCCACCTCGAGCACGGTCTTGACGTTGGGTGCCAAGGCGACCGCCTCGGCGGTCTTGTCGGCCACATCGGTCTTCGGGAAAGGGCGCAGGGTGACGACGACCTTGGCGTTGGTCTCGCGCAGGATGGCACCGATCTGTTCGGCCTCAAGCAGCGGGTTGATCGGGTTCACGATGCCCGCGATCGCGCCGCCCATCATTGCAACGGCGGTTTCGGTGGCGTTGGGCATGACATAGGCCACAACGTCGGTCGGCCCGATCCCGAGGCTGCGGAACAGGTTGGCTGCCTGCACGGATCTTTCGTGCATCATTTTCCAGGTCAGCGTCTCGGCGGGGTCCTTGGGGCCCGACAGCAACTGATAGCTCAGTGCCTTGTTGTCAGGGAACCGCGATGCGGTGTCCGCCAGCAGGCTATGGAGCGTCTTGTGCAGCGGGCGGTCTTCCCACGCGCTCTCGGCTTCGATTTCCTTGCTGTGCGCCAACCCTGAAAATCCCATGTGTATTCCTCCCCGGTGATGCCGCTTGATCGCGGCTTGTCCACTTTTGATGAGATACGATGGCGATTTGAAACAGGAATATCAAGCGATGCGTGCGATGGGACGTAGCGTCAAGGATAACAGGCCGAAAGCGTCATCCCTGCCCGACAGATCCGGGCGTCACTCGGCCGCGCTGCTGCATCCCGGCTGAGAGCTTCCGGGATGCCTGCGCGGCGCGTTTCCCTGCTTATGCGGTCGGGCGTTTCGCCCTGCGCCCTTCGGCGCGTGCAGTAATTACTCGGTCGGGATACCATCGGTGAACTGCAACCGCGCCAGACGGGCATAAAGCCCGCCCTTAGCCACAAGCGCGTCGTGAGTGCCGGTGTCGACGATACGCCCCGCTTCCAGCACGACGATCCGGTCGGCCTTTTTCACCGTCGCCAGACGGTGGGCGACGATCAGGGTGGTGCGGCCCTCGGACAGTTCCTCGACCGCCGCCTGCACCGCGCGTTCGCTTTCGGCATCCAGCGCGCTTGTCGCTTCGTCCAGCAGCAGCACCGGGGCCGCGCGCAGGATGGCGCGGGCGATGGCGATGCGCTGTTTCTGCCCCCCTGACAGCATCACGCCGCGCTCGCCCAGATAGCTGTCATACCCGTCCGGCAGGGCCACGATAAAGTCATGCGCGGCGGCGGCACGGGCGGCGGCCTCGATCTCGGCGTCGGTGGCGTCGGGGCGGCCAAAGCGGATGTTTTCACGCGCCGAGGCCGCAAAGATCACCGGATCCTGCGGCACCAGCGCGATTTCGGCGCGAAAGACTTCGCGGTCCAGATCGCGCAGATCGATGCCGTCCAGCGCGATGCGCCCGCTCTGGGGATCGAAAAAGCGCAGGATCATCTGGATGATCGTGGTCTTGCCCGCGCCCGAAGGACCGACAAAGGCCACCGTCTCGCCGGGTTTGATATCAAGTGACACACCGTCCAGCGCCGGAATGTCAGGCCGCGCGGGATAGTTGAAGGCGACGTCTTCGAAGGTCAGATGCCCCTGCACGGGCTGCGGCAGCGATTTGGGCCGTTCCGGGTCGTTCACCGGATCCTCGGCTTGCAACAGTTCCACCAACCGCTCCGTCGCACCCGCGGCCCGTTGCAACTCGGACCAGATCTCGGAAAGGGCGGCGATGGCGCCCGCGACCATGACCGCGTAGATGACGAATTGCACCAGCGCCCCGGCGGTCATGTCTCCTGCGCGCACGTCGCGGGCGCCGATCCACAGCACACCGACCACACCCGAGAACACCAGGAAGATCACGATGGTGGTCAGGAACGCCCGCGTCTGGATGCGCCTGCTGGCGGCGTTGAAAGAGCTTTCTGTCATCCTGGCGAACTGGCGGCGGCTGGCGGTCTCGTGGGTGAAGGCCTGCACGGTCTGCACCGCTCCAAGGCTTTCCGACGCATTGCCGGATGAGGCCGCGATCCAGTCCTGGTTCTCGCGGCTGATCACGCGCAGGCGGCGGCCCAGCACGAGGATCGGGACGATGACGAAGGGCACGACCAGCAACACCATCAGCGTCAGCTTGGGCGAGGTCAGCATCAAGAGCACAAGCCCACCGATGAACGTCAACGCATTGCGCAGCGCGATCGATATGGACGAACCGATGACGCTGAGGATCAGCGTGGTGTCGGTGGTGATGCGGCTCAGCACCTCGCCGGTCATGGTCCGTTCAAAGAACACCGGGCTCATGCCGATCACACGGTCGAAGGTCGCCTTGCGGATGTCAGCCACGACCCTTTCACCCAGCCGGGACACCAGCGCATAGCGCAGCGCCGACCCCACCGCCAGCAGCGCCGCGATGAACAGCGCGGCAAGGAAATATTTGTCCAGCAGCGCCGCATCGGCGGTATTGAAATTGTCGATCACCCGACGCACCGCCAGCGGCAAGGTAAGCGAGATCATCGCCGTGGCCACCAGCGCCGCCAATGCCGCCACCAGCAACAGCCGGTAGGGCCGAAGAAACGGAAACAAAGCGCCCAATGCGCTGAAATTGCGAGAGCGTGCGCGCTCTTCCTTGCTGCCCGGCGGGGGCGTTGGGCTCTCGACCATGGGCTGTCCTTTGATTTTACTCGCAGCGCTTCATGGCGTGCGCGCCGCGAAGGGTCAAGCGCCCGAAGGCCACACAGGGGTCCGTTTGCGTCTTTACCCGCTTTGCAGGACGGGCTGCATGGCACATCAAGGACGGTTTTGCACCCGTATCGGTATGGACGGCCCTTAGATAACCGGCGTGGCGTGCGAAAGATCACCCATCTCGACGCGCTCCCGCCTTGGCGTTACGGTTTGCGGGCCGCGCCCCGTCCCCTGACAGGCCGGGCGCTTGCGGCGATCCATAGGTCTTGCCCGCGAAGATGGAGTTGAAATGGCCCGAAGCCTGAGCGATCTGCCGCAGATTCAGTCCTTGCTGACCCTGCCCGCGATCAAGAGCGTGACAGAACGCTATACCCACGCGGAAACCGTCGATGCGCTGCGCCAGATCACCGGCACCCTGCGCGCGGCCCTTCTGGCGGAGGACGACCGCGGCCTGCCCGACTTCGCCAGCGCCGGTTTCGCGGCCAATGTCGCCGACACCATCGAAGCGGCGCGCGCGCCCTCGCTACGGGGTGTCATCAATGCGACGGGCATCATCATCCACACCAATCTGGGACGCGCCCGGATGGCTCCGCAAGCGATCGACGCGATGCAGACGGTCGCCGCCGATGCCTCCAATCTGGAGTTGAACCTCGACACCGGAAAACGCGGATCGCGTCACACCCATGTCGAGACGCAGATCTGCGCGCTGACCGGGGCCGAGGCCGCCGTGGTCGTCAACAATTGCGCCGCGGCCGTGCTTCTGGCGCTGATGGCCGTGGCCGGCGGGCGCGGGGTCGTCGCCTCACGCGGGGAGCTGATCGAGATCGGGGGCTCGTTCCGCCTGCCCGACGTGATCGTGCAAAGCGGCGCGATCCTGCGAGAGGTCGGCACAACCAACAAGACGCGGCTCGACGATTATGAACAGGCCATCGATGACGAAACCGCCGTGCTGTTGAAAAGCCACACGAGCAACTTCAAGATTGTCGGCTTCACATCGGCACCGACACGGCAGGATCTCGCCCGGCTGGCGGATCAGAAAGATCTGATCCTGATGGAAGACCTCGGCAGCGGCGTCCTGATTGATCTGTCGCCCTTCGGCCTGACCGACGAGCCGGTTGTGGCAGACATCCTGAAGGCGGGTGTCGACCTGGTGATGTTCTCGGGCGACAAGCTGCTTGGCGGGCCGCAGGCCGGGATCCTTGCGGGGCGCCGGGACATCATCGCCAGGCTGAAATCCCATCCGCTGATGCGCGCGGTGCGCATCGACAAGCTTTCGCTGGCGGCGCTCGAAGCGACCTTGCAGCTGTATCGGCCGCCCTTTGATCCGATGTCGGACATCCCCGTGCTGCGTATGCTGTCCGAACCTGCGGACGCGGTTGAACGGCGCGCCAGAACGCTTGAGGCCGCTCTTGTGCAGCACGGGATCAGCGACGTGGCCGTGCAGCCCAGTGCCGCCTTCGTCGGCGCAGGAACGCTGCCGGAACAGGATCTGGCCAGCTTCGCCGTGTCGGTCCGCCTGCCGGATCTGTCCGCCGAGGCGCTGACCGCCGCGCTGCGGCAGCATGCAACGCCCGTGATCGGACGGATCGAGCGGGGGCGTGTCCTGCTCGACATGCGCACCGTCGAGGAGGGTGCCCTGTCGGTCATCGCCCGGGCGTTCCAGAAGATCGCGCGCCGATGAACAGCTCCTGCATCGTGGTGACCGGGCATGTCGACCATGGCAAGACGTCGCTGGTGCGGGCCCTCACAGGTATCGAGACCGACCGCCTTGCCGAAGAAAAGGCGCGCGGCCTCTCGATCACCCCCGGCTTTGCGCATCTTGCCTGCCCAAGCGGCACCATCGATTTCATAGATGCGCCGGGGCATGAGGATTTCGTTCAGGCCATGATCTCGGGGGCCACCGGGGCGGGCGCGGTTCTGCTGGTCGTGTCAGCGGCCGAGGGCATCGGCGCGCAAACGCTGGAGCATCTGCACATCGCCGGTATGCTGGGCATCACGCAGGGCGTGATCGCCGTGACGAAGTCGGATCTGCTGGACCCGGCGGACCGGGCCGTGCGCATCGACGACATCCGCGCGGCGCTGTCGCGGACGCCGCTCGCCGGGGCGCGGCTGGTGCTGTGCTCGGCGCGAACCGGCGACGGGATGGACGCATTGCGCGATGCCCTCGAGGCGCTGCTGTCAGAGGTCACGCCCCCCTCCGGCCCGCCGCACGGCTTTCTGCCGATCGACCGCGTGTTCTCGCTGCCGGGGCGCGGGACGATCGTCACAGGCACGTTGCTTGGCCGGGATCTAGCGCTGGAGGACGTGGTGGTGCTGCAACCTGCGGGCCGCATCGTGTCATTGCGCGGGCTGCAAAGCCGCGGGACGGAGCGTGATCTGATCCACGCGGGCGAACGCATGGCCGCTAACCTGCGCGGCCTGGCCCAGGCCGACATCGCGCGCGGCGCGGTGCTTTGTGCCGCGGGCGATGTCGCGCCATCAGCCTGTGTCGACGTACGGCTCTCCCTGTTGCCCGGCGCGGCGCGGGCGGTGAAACACATGGACGACATCCGCGTCCTGTTCGGCACCTCCGGCGAGGTGGCGACCCTTCGGTTGTTCGGCGGCGGGCGCATCGCGCCCGGGCAAACCGCGCTGGCGCAGCTGCGGTTCCGGCACCCGGTCGTCGGATATGCGGGCCAACGGGCCATCCTGAGACGCCTTTCGCCGCCCGAAACGATCGGCAGTGCCGTCTTTCTGGACCCGCAGGCGGCGCCGACCCGCGCGGGCGACACGGACCGCCTGCGCGTGCTGGACGCGATCGAGACCGGCGATGCGGCAGCGATTGCGCGGGCGTTGTGCACCGCGCGCGGCGGCGTGGCGCGCCTGCGCGACGTGGCGCGTCTGGCGCGGCGGTCCGAGCCACCTTTGCGCGCGGACCTCGGCGCGGCGTTCACCCTGCTGACGGCGGGTCGCATCGCACCCAACGACGTCATAGCCGCCCGCACGGCAGACGTGCTGAGCGCTGTTGCAGCCTACCACACCCGCCACCCGCTGCGCGCGATGGCCCCGCGCAGCGCGATTGCCCCCCTCGCCACGACCCCGGAATTGGCCCGCCACGTCGAAGACACGCTGCACCAAAATGGGCAAATTCGCCGCCGGGACAACCGGCTAGCCCTCGCAGGACATGATCCCTTTGACCTGCTGAGCCGCGATGAACGGGTGCGCCTGGCCGAAATCGAGCAGGGCTTTCGTCATCTAGGCCTGACCGGGCGAAAACCGGACGTCCTGTCGCCAAGCACTCTCGACGCCGCGCTTGAGGAATTGCTGATCGACGCGGGGCGCCTGACAGCGTTGCACAACGTGGCGTTGAACCAGACGCTGGTGCTTCACACCGACGCGCTGACAGAGGCCGCCGACCGCCTGCGCGCGGCATTCCCGCCACCGCAAAGCTTTACGACCTCGCAGGCGCGCACCGCACTTGCCACCAGCCGCCGGGTCATCGTGCCGGTGCTGGAGCATTTCGACAGCTGCGCCGTGACCGAACGGGTCGGCGACACACGCCGGATGCGGCCTGCGAATCCGGTTTCGCCTGCGGACCCGGCTTGCTAGGCTGAGCGGGTGCGGAGGTGACTGGAGTCTGGTGGCTTCCCTGGTCTTCAAAACCACGGACGCGTCGTTTCGGCGTGTGGTGGGTTCGATTCCCATCCACCTCCGCCAGATCCGCAGGCTGGACATTGCGCGGCCGACATCGGCAGTATGGGCCGATCATCCGGGAGGACAGACATGCCAAACGCACAACCTGCATTTTCACTCGACGATCTGGCGGGCGAACCGCACGCCTTTCCGACGGACGGCCCGACGCTGATCTGTTTCGTCAAGGAAGACTGCGGCACCTGCAACACCGCCGCCCCGGTTCTGGAGGCGCTGCACAGATCCTTCGGCACGAAGGTGAAGGTGCTGCTGGTCGCGCAATCGGGGGACGCCAACGCGATCTTTGCAGACCGGCATGACCTCTCGGTGCCCGTCCTCGACGACAGCTCCTGCAAGACCGCGTTCGACTGGGATATCGAAAGCGTCCCGGCCGTCTTCTGGCTTGACGGTGAGGGGGATGTCCTGTCGCGTTTCGAAGGGTTCGTCCGCGCCGATTGGGAAGCCCTTGCCGAGGACATATCCGCGCGCACGGGGCTGCCCGCGGCACAGATCGACTGGACCGGCCTGCCCGAATGGCGCCCCGGCTGCGGCTCAAAGCACCTTGACCCGGCGATCCACGACAAGCTGCGCGCCGAGGCGGAAAACAGCCCGATCTGCGCGCGCCGGATCGAGGTCGCCAGCGCCGACGACGTGGCGGAATTCATGTTCGACCAGGGCTTTTCCGATGGCCTGCCGCTTGTGCCCCCCACGCCCGAACGTGTTCTGCGCATGCTGGAAGGCACCCGCCGCGACCCGCAGGACGTCGTCGCCACCGTCCCACCCAACATGGGCCCCGCCACGGTCGAGAAAATCGCGATCAATGCGGTCATGGCGGGGTGCAAACCCGAATACCTGCCCGTCGTGATCGCCGCGGTCGAGGCGGTCTGCACCGATGAATTCAACATCCACGGCGTCACCGCGACCACGATGGGCGCGGCGCCTGTCATGGTCGTCAACGGACCGATCCGCCACAAGATCGGGATGAACATGAAGCTCGGCGCGCTTGGCGCGGGCAACCGCGCGAACGCCACCATCGGGCGTGCGCTGCGGCTGGTGGTGCGCAACGTCGGCGGGGCCTCGACCGGGGGCGTCGAACGCTCGACTCTCGGCAACCCGATGAAGTTCACCATGTGCTTTGCCGAATCCGAAGAACGCTCTCCCTGGCCCGCGCTGCACGTGGAACGC
>JBFFQZ010000005.1:0-23654 GCA_041573235.1 Sulfitobacter sp.
CGAGACACTGTCGCATCTCGTCCAGGCCTGCCACGGAGATCACCGACCGGATTGCCCGATCCTGAAGGACCTCTCCGGCGCGGCCGCAGCACACAGCCAGTCACCCCCGGATGTTTGAGCCCATGGCTTGATGGTGCAACCCTTTGTCACAAATGGAAGGACGCATTATGAGGCAAGTTCGTCATGGGATCGCCACACAGCCACAACCAACACCGAACACATCTCACGGGCTTCATGGCAGCTTACAACTGCGCACGCAGGCTCAAGATCCTCAGCGGCCTAACGCCCCAAGAATACATCAGAAATATCCGGAGAGCAGAGCCAAATTGATTGATCCTGAACCCGATCTACCAGATGCCGGGGCTGAACACCTCAATCACCGGGCCAGCAACGGAGCGGTTACTTTCTTAGCAAGTTAACTGACTGTTGTTTTTGCTCGCCATACCGGGTACACACGTTTTGGTACGCCAGCTATGCGTCCTGCGTGCCAGAATGAAAGGCATAGTTGATCTGCTGCTACCTTGACCGTGGTTTCTGATGTCGCGCACTCAAATTGACCAAAGGTTCGTTGCTGCCTTTCGGAACGCAGGGCAAGGACCTCGCCGATGATGATCGGTTGATGGTTGCGGACCGTCGACCTGAGCCCACTTCAGCTTTTGAAGCGGCCATCACGTTAATCCACCTCATTCTAATTGTAACCTGATCTACGTGGGATCCTTATGTTTCACGAGCTTGGAGAGTAATATGACGCAGTGTTATTCAATGACTGGACCGTTGAGCGAGAAATCTTCCTCTTCCTATCTGAGCAGTAACTTCGGGGATGGCTTTCTAAGTGACGCCGTGGGGCAGCATGCCATTGTTAGCGTCACTGATCCGAAAGGTAAGATCACATACGTTAACGATAAATTTGTCGATATCAGCGGCTATTCACGGCAAGAACTGATCGGCCAGAACCACCGCCTGTTGAAATCGGCAACACACCCCCCTGAGTTCTACCGTGATTTGTGGAAAACCATTGCGAATGGCAGGACTTGGCACGGTGAGATCAGAAACTTGAACAAGGACGGCGAACCCTACTGGGTAAAGGCAACGATTATTCCCCTTCTGAATGACCAAGGGAAGCCGACCAAATACCTATCAATTCGCACGGACATCACAGAGGTAAAAGCTGCTGAGAGCCTCAAACAACAGCAATCGTCCTTAGATTTGTTCGACCATCAAGTCTACCTGCTGTGGCCAGACAGCCTGGAAGTCTTCTACGCGAACAGGGTTGCCCGAGAGAGATCTTCAAGCCTTGAGATGGAACGCAGCGGGTACGTACCCGGGCTCCTGGCCGAAGGAGTGACCAAGGCCGACTTCGAGGCCCTGCTGTCTCCTATCCTGAGCGGAGAGCGCAACAGCACCACCTATTACGCGGACGTGCCTTTGCCGGGTGGAAAAACCTTTCCAGCCGAGATTACAGCACAGATGATCCATCCGCAGGAAGAGAAAAAAAGGGTTTTCCTGAGTGTCCGGGACATCAGCGCGCGCCGGAAAGTGGAAAAGGCAAAGTCTGAGTTTATTGCGACTATCAGCCATGAACTCCGAACCCCTTTGACATCGATTATCGGCGGGTTGGGGCTGATCAAGACGAGTCTGCTCAACGAGCAAATGGGGACAGTGAACCGCCTTGTGGAGATTTCAGCCAAGAATGCGGTGCGCCTCAAGAAGCTGATCGACGATATTCTCGACATCGAGAAGCTGGAAGCTGGCAAAATGAGGATCCATATACGCAAGTTTGACCTTGCCCAAGTGATCCGGGATTCTGTCACGGAAATCTCCGGTTTTCAGGCCGAAAAAAACGTTTCCGTCAAAACTTTCGGGACTACCACACCGGTAATGATAACCGGAGACAGTGAGCGACTACAGCAGGTGATGGCAAATCTACTTTCGAACGCTCTGAAGTTCTCACACGAAGGCGGCCTCATCGAAGTTCGTCTCGAAGATGAAGGAGAGAACGTTCGCGTATCCATCAAGGATTGGGGCGATGGCATCGAAGACCACGCTCAGTCAAGCATCTTTGAAAAATTCGTACAGTCGGACATGGCCGATACACGCAGCGCCGGGGGTAGCGGGCTTGGTCTGACTATTGCCAAGGAAATCGTTGAAAAACACGGTGGGTCCATCTGGTTTGACAGCGAGTATGGCACCGGAACAACCTTCCACGTAACCCTGAAGCGCTGCGCCGTCCCCTTGGCGAACAATATTTGACCATGAAATCGGGCGCTGCTGGTCTCCGCAACCAACATCCCACACTGTGCTCCCCGATAGCCTCGGGGGCATTATCCACATCAGTGTAAGGGGGTCACTTTTGGACGCCGATCACCCCGCTACGGGGTCAAAATTGCATGCCTGTTCACACCCAAGCGAAATGTATCAAATTGTAAGGCTCAGTTTCCATTGACACCTTTGCAGGCAACCATCACAACCCGTGACATGAAGCAACCACCTTGGATATCCCAGATACGTTCGGCTTTTCTGAAGCTTATCGTCGTGTTTACTCTGGTCGTTGCGGCATCCGGACTGGGCCATGCTGGCTCACATGCACCTGATCACGCCCGATCGGACGTGGTGCACGAACACAGTTCGATCTCTGATCATGAAGCAAATCATTGTCATTTCCATGCCGCGTCAGACGCCTGCGAGGCACAGACACGGTCTGTCGGCGAACACCAGACCTCTGATGAGTGCTGCGATGGTGTTTGCATGTCCTTTGTCCCACACCACCCCCGAGACGCTGCGGTGTGTGCAGAGGCCTCCGAGACTTTTGCACGGGCGGCAGAATTTGAACCCTCAGCAGGCGCGTTGGCCCATCTGCGTCCGCCTCGAAAACTGACCTGATTTTTCTTCTTTGAAGTTTGTCATCCGGCCCGTGTGCCGTGACGACATCTGTCCAACAAGTCAGGTATAATTCATGAAATCCTATGTTTTTTCGGGGGCGTCTGCCCTCGTGCTCGGCGCATGCGCGTATGAGCCCACACCTCTGCCGATCGTAACGGATCAACAAGCAGCCACGAACAGTTCCGTTCTTTCACCAGTCCCATATCAGGATCCCCTGGCGGGCTATACCTACCGCTCTCCGACCGGTCCACGCGATTGGCGCTCGGTCAACGAAGAACAGACGGAGGGCAACTGATGCGCGTATCAAAAATCTCATTCATTGTCGGATTGCCATTGGTCTTGGGTGCCTGTGCCACCGCCATCCCTGGCGCTTACACTGAGCCGAAAGCCGGCTTTGCCAATGTTGCGAGCCAGGTGTCACCAGCTATCGGGAAACGGACCGTGTTTGCCGAAACACAGGCCGAAAACGAAGCTTTACGCAAGCAGGTGCACGCGATGGTGTATCGCAAGACTATTTCGGCGGATACGGCGGTCCAGGTAGCACTTCTCAATAACAAAGGCTTGCAGGCTTCCTACGCCAACGTGGGCCTTTCCGCCGCCGAAGCATGGCAACAATCGACCCCTGAAAACCCGATCGTCTCAATAGGCATTCTGGGCATCGGAGCGCCTGAACTGGGCGCCTACCGTGCAATCGAAGGCCTGATCCGGGCGAATATCCTGGATGCAACGACGCGGAACCAGCGGCGCGCCATTGCAGATGTAAATTTCAGGCAAGCTCAACTGGAGGCCGTCAACGATACCCTCGCACGTGCAAATCAGACGCGGCAGGCTTGGGTCAAAGCGGTCTCTGCCTTCGAGACAGTCAGCTACCTAAAGCGCGCAAAGGCCACTTCGGACGCTGGCTCCGAGCTTGCCAGAAGGCTCGGTGAGACAGGTGCCCTGAACCGAGCAGGGCAGGCCCGCGAACAGGCATTCAACGCAGAGCTTGCCGGGCAACTTGCCCGCGCGCGACTTGATGCGACGATGGCAAAGGAAGAACTGACAAGGTTGATGGGGCTTTGGGGTGGCGAGGTGGACTACTTTGTACCAGATGCTTTGCCTGCTTTGCCAAAGTCCATCGGTCGCGTCACGGGTGTGGAGGCCAAGGCGCTTCGTAACCGTGTCGACTTGCGGGTCGCCAAGCTCGGTCTTGAGGCTCAAGCAAAAGCGTTTGGTCTGACTGACCAGACACGGATCGTGAGCGACCTCGAAATCGTCGGTGGCTTCGAACTGGAGCGAGAGGCGGAGGACGGCGAGACCGAAAGCGAAACGACCCCGCAGGTGGAAATCGAGTTCGCGATCCCGATCTACGACACGGGCAAGGCACGCATGCGGACAGCCGAGCTCATGTATCTGCAATCGGCCAACGTGCTTGCGGAAAAAGCTGTGAACGTACGCTCCGAAGCGAGGAGTGCCGAAGCGGCGTATCACGCATCGTACAAGATCGCCCGTCACTATCGGGACGTTTTGGTACCGTTGCGCACGACGGTCGAGGAGGAGGGTCTACTCTCCTACAATGGCATGATCACCAACACATTCGAGCTGCTGACCGATGTGCGCGAAAAACTTGGCGCATTGCTGGAAGCGGCAAATGCAAAGCGCGATTTCTACATTGCCCAAGCCAACGTCACAGCCGCGATCTACGGCGGCGGCGGCGTTGCTGGTGGTGGCGGTGACGAAGGCGCAGCAGTAGCCGCCGGCGGCGGCGCACCACACTGAAAGGAATGATGACATGCTGAATAGACGTCAACTACTCGGAGCCGGTGCCGCAGGTGCGACGCTGGTATCCTCCAAGGCTTGGGGCCAGACACTGAATATGGGTCTGCCCGAAGCTGCACTGATGGACACCGCTGCCACTCAGGTCACGCCGCGACCCTCTTCGGGCGTGGATTACACCCCTGTCGTGACGCTGAACGGATGGACGTTGCCTTACCGGATGAACAATGGTGTCAAGGAGTTCCATCTTGTTGCCGAACCCGTCGAACGCGAGATGGCCGACGGTATGGTCGCACATCTCTGGGGCTACAACGGCCAATCGACCGGTCCCACGATCGAGGCGGTCGAGGGTGATCGTGTCCGAATTTACGTCACCAACAAGTTGCCCGAGGCAACTTCGGTCCACTGGCACGGATTGATCCTGCCATCAGGCATGGACGGTGTCGTCGGGCTTAGCCATCCCGGCATCAAACCCGGAAAGACGTTCGTCTACGAATTCGATCTGACCAAATCCGGGACCTTCATGTACCACCCGCACGCGGATGAGATGACCCAAATGGCGATGGGCATGATGGGAATGTTCGTGGTCCACCCGAAGGACCCCACGTTCATGCCCGTGGATCGCGATTTTCTTATCATGATGAACGCGTTCGACATTGATCCAGGCACGTATGTCCCCCGCATCATGACGATGACGGACTTCAACCTGTGGACATGGAACAGCCGGATCTTTCCGGACATCGATCCTCTGGTCGTCAACAAGGGCGATCGCGTCCGGGTTCGGGTCGGCAACCTGACCATGACGAATCATCCCATTCACATGCACGGCTACGACTTCAAAGTCACCTGTACCGATGGTGGGTGGGTTCCGGAGTCTGCTCAGTGGCCGGAGGTCACCATCGACATTCCCGTGGGTGCGATGCGCGCCTACGAATTTGTCGCGGACCACTTGGGGGATTGGGCGATTCACTGTCACAAATCACACCACACAATGAATGCCATGGGGCACGACGTGCCCACCTTTATCGGCGTGAACAAGAAGCCGCTCACGCAGAAAATCCGTCAGTTCCAGCCGGAGTACATGCCCATGGGGACAGCCGGCATGGGGGACATGGGCAAAATGACCATGGAGCTGCCAGAAAATACAATCCCGATGATGAATGGCTGGGGGCCGCATGGACCGCTTGAGATGGGCGGCATGTTCTCGGTCGTGAAAGTGCGGGACGGCATCGACGCTGACGATTATTCCGACCCCGGCTGGTACGAAAATCCTCCCGGTGAGCAAGCCTATGAATGGACCGGGGAGTTGCCCGAATTCGCATCGAACAACAGCCCCAAAACGATCCTCACCCCAAAACCAACCTCAAAAGGCTGACCAGCCTTTCGAGGTACTTGAACCACACGAAAACACAGGAAAAACTGATGAAAAACCTTCTTTTGACAACAGCAATCGCTCTGACACTCGGGATGCCGGTTTACGCTGCGGGCAGCCACTCCGGCGGTCACGACGTAGTAAAAACCGACGAGGCGCACGGTCACGGAGACGAGGCCCATGGCCACGGCAATGATGCCCACGGAGACGGGCACGCACAGATGGCGGCAGGCATGCCGGGAATGGCAAATGAAGTTTCGCGGACAATCAATGTGATCATGCGCGAAACGGACGACGGCGAGATGATCTTTGAGCCGAAGAGTTTTGAGTTCGAAGAGGGTGAAACGATCCGCTTCAACGTGACGAACGAGGGTGAGTTCGAGCATGAATTCGTCATTGATGACGTCGCCGGAAACGCCAAGCACAAGGAAATGATGGCGGCCATGGACATGGAGCATGACGACCCGAACTCGGTACGTCTCGACGAAGGCAAATCGGGGGAAGTCATCTGGAAGTTCTCAAACGCCGGAATGTTCGAATTCGCTTGCCTGCTCCCTGGTCACTACGAATCCGGCATGCGCGGACCCATCAAAGTGTCGCAGAAGGTCGCCCAGGCCGAGATGGAGTACACCAAGGGAACGGTCAAGAAAATCGATGCCAAGAGCAGCAAGGTGACGATCATCCACGGGCCGCTGCTCAACCTTGATATGCCCGCGATGACAATGGTGTTCAGGGCCGATGAGGCAATGATTGCCATGATGTCCGAGGGTCAGGACATCGAATTCGTCGCGGAGCCAGTGAAGGGCAAGCTGACTGTCACTCAACTTAAGTGAACAACAAGGGAGGCGATGCGCTGTGTCGCCTCCTTTCACCTCACCTCGGTTTTGAATGGAGTGACTATGCTGAAAAGTTACACACTTCTCGATCTTGTCCGGTGGTGCAAGAAACAGAGACCGGTCTTGATAATCCTGGCTTTCGGCATCGGCATCAGCTTGTCACCCCAAGCTGCCGACGCAGTTTCAGAAATTGGCAACCGACCGCACGACAAGGCCTACGACCTCCCTGACCATGTTCCAATCGGAAGGCAGGGCGCTGGCGCGACTGTCACCCGTACAATCGAAGTGAACATAAACGAAACCGAGAGCGGCTATATGCTGTTTGAACCCGATGTGATCCACATCGAGCACGGATCTGTGGTGCGGTTTGTAATTAACAACCCAGGCTCTATCGACCACGAATTCTTTCTGGGTTCCTTTGACGAGATAGCCAAACATCAGCAATGGATGCGAAAGCACCCCGATATGGAACACGACGATCCGAATTCAGTCACAATTCCAAGCGCAAAGACTGCGACCTTGGATTGGGAGTTTTCGGCCATAACCAATCTGGAGTTTGTTTGCCTGATCCCGGGTCACCGTGAGGCAGGCATGTTCGGCGTGATCATTGTGCATGATCATTTCGGCCCAAGATCATAAGGTTGAAAGTTAAACGTGTCCCTTTTGGATAGATATCATGTCATCGTTCACAACATATCCGCCGCGTTTGGATATCATAATCATGCTTCCGCTCCAGATTGGGTGCACCCTTTCATACACCTGATCCTGGTGCTCGCACCGGCGCTTCTGGTTGCCGTTGGCAGTTATCTCACAGTTCGACTTGTTCTCAGATACTGGCGTCGCTCAAGAACAGTCACACCGCGGAGGGAATGGATCCGCGGCCTGGATCCTAACCTGTTCAGCTCTGTCCTGCGGCATTCGCGAAAACAACAGGCTTTGATGATCGCCTTGAGCCTAATTGCCATGCCCATCTTGTATCTGGCACTCGAACTGCCAAAGCAGATTGTGAACAATGCTTTGGACTCTGATCGTTTCCCGGTCCGCTTTATGGATTATGAATTTGACCAGGTGGCGTTCCTTCTTGTTTTGTGTGGCCTTTACTTGCTTGCAATAATACTTAGCGGCCTGAACAAATACATCCTGAACGTCTTCAAGGGCTATGTTGCCGAGAGGTTCTTGCGTCGTTTCAGACTCTTGGTTTTTCGCCAGTGGCGTAGTGATCCGGACTCCAAAAACCAAAGTGAGATTGTGCCCATACTTGCACAGGAAGTTGAGCCAATCGGCGGCTTTGCCGCAGACCTGCTCACCCTGCCCATCATGCAGGGGGGGACACTTGCGACCATTCTGCTATTTATGTTCATGCAAGACCCGATATTGGGCGCAGCTGCACTGACTGTCTTACCGATTCAACTCATCCTGCTTCCAAAACTGCAAAGACGGGTCAATATCCTCTCCAGAAAGCGAATTTCCGAGGTTCGCCAATTGGGCAGGCTCCTCGGCAACCAACTGCGCGCAGAAGCAGCAGAGGCCCAGCCTCTTGCGCGGACAAGCGCCAGCTTTCGCGAGCTAGAGCGCGTGAGACGCCGAATTTTCAAGCTGAAGTTCTTCATCAAGTCCCTGAACAACTTTCTGACCGCGCTTACGCCATTCCTTTTCTACTCGCTAGGAGGGTATTTCGTTATCGAAGGACGCATTAGCCTTGGCGCGCTTGTTGCTGTGCTGGCGGCACACAAGGATTTTTCAGCGCCTCTGAAAGAGCTGTTTCGCTATTATCAGACTCTCGAGGACACCCGGATTAGATATCAGGAGATAACTAAATTCTTCTCAAAGGCTCAGATGAACCGAGAGGAAAAGCCAAGGCACGATTTCGCGATGAGTGTAGTGCATGCGTGACATCTGTCGTATCTGGTCGCAACCCACCGCCGGACTCTCAGCCTGCCGAACATGATCTCGATGCGATTGCGCGGCTTTTACCTGCGTTTGTCACAGCGCACAGCTTTGGTGCGCGACTTTCGAGCTGGAATGCAGGGCCTCGCGGAACCTATCGGCGTCGTAACCAAGATCCCCCAGCAGCCATTCGACGTTAGGCAGTTTGCTTAGGGGCGCTCGTGCTCCGATACAGTCGCTGACCTGTCCGGCGGTAAAAAGGATGCCCTATTCTATCTCAGGCGGCATACAGTTCCGTGTTCATGCCGCCCTTGCTCAGGCCAATCAGACGTCCACGCCCCCCCGTTTTCACGCCCATGCTGGTCGCGGTGCGGTGAGGCGTCAAATAGGTGGCGTCGATCATCACTGTCTTTTCTTCACCCATCGCTCGACTTTAAACCGACGGATCACGCCCCGCGCAGGAAATCTATGGGTCCTGAATTCAATTTCGCGCAAATTCTGCATGAAAGTGGTTAACAAAGAGTTTGATCAATCGTCACACCCTTCCTAGCCGCGCTGAATTTTCACTGGCTGCGTTTGATCGCGATCTGCATGATACACCAGCCTGAATCCGATATGAGAGGTGGAGGTATCGGGGGATGTGCTGTTGCGGGCGGCGATACGGTAGCGATAGCAATAGCTGCGGTGGCACAGGAATGATCCCCCCTTGCTCAGCCTGTACCCCTTTTTGCCAGCATGAGCCGCAGCAACGGCTTTCTTGAGGGAGCGCACCTTGAAGATTTCGCTGGTCATCTCCCAGACATTGCCGATCATGTTGAAGAGCCCGTAACCGTTGGGGTCGAAGGATTGCGCAGGCGCTGTGCCAAGGTAGCCGTCGCGCGCGGTGTTGTGCTGTGGAAACGGCCCCTGCCAGATGTTGCAGGGGTGGAAATCGGTGTCGTCGGGTTCCGCATCACCCCAGGGAAAGGGGGCGTCGCCCAGGCCACCGCGCGCTGCGTGTTCCCATTCCGCTTCGGTCGGCAGGCGGCCACCGGCCCAATGCGCGAAAGCGGTCGCATCGTTCCAAGAGACATGCGTGACCGGATGATCCATTTCCAGGCGATCCGCGCTGCCCGGCCCGAAAGGATTGCGCCAATTCGCACCTTCGATCACCCGCCACCACGGGGTTTCGGCGATGGCGCGGCTGGGCGGTGACCCTTTGGGTAAAAGCCCCTGGAACACCAGCGAGTCCCCCAGGCGCTCTGCGTCGGTCATATACCCCGTGTCTGCAACAAAGGCCTGAAACCGGGCGTTTGTGACGGTGGTCGTGTCCATCCGGAACCCGGTGATTTTCCGCATGCGCAGAGGGCCTTCACCGTCGAGGGGAAAGATCGGACGATCCGTCCCGAGCAGGGCTTGCCCGCCGGGGATGTCCGCGACCTGCCGCACTTCAGCGGTTCTTGCCGGTGCGGGATGGACGGGCGCGGAATGCGCCGCGTCCGTCTTCGCCTCTCGACTGGGCGCGCAACAGGTTTTCATCGTTCCGGCAAACTCCGCTTTTAGGGTGTGCGGCTTATCTTGGTCGATTTTTCGATCACCCGGCCAGTCTATTTTTTCGCATGCCTTGGTTTTTGCGGTGGGGTGACGGGCACGTAGGGAAAACGCCCGCGCTGTTTGGTGGCGGTGGTGCTGGGGTCACTGCCGCCCCTGACATAGACCTTCGAGGCATCGTAACGCGGCCCGAAATCCCAGGACGGGAAGCGCCCGTGTTTCATGGCCGCCTGCACGAAAATCCGTTTGCGCTGTGAAATCCTGATCCTCTGGTCCAGATCGTCTTCGTCCCATCGGGCCATCATTTCGGCGAACATCGCGTCCAATTCACCCCGGTAAGCGGGATCGCCTGCCAGATTGGTCAATTCGAGCGGATCCTTTGCGAGGTCAAACAGCATCTTGGGGTCGGTACGGCTGTGCACCAGCTTCATGTTGCCCTTGATCATGATCAAGGCCGGGGCATAGAGCCCTTCACCATTGAACTCGATGAATACCCTGTCGTCCGGGCTGCCACGTTCGGGCAGGTTCAACAGGCTGCGCCCGTCATGGGGGGCGGCGTAACCGTCGAAAGTGCCATCGCTTGCGATATCCGTGAAGGTCGGCAAGAGGTCCACAAGGGACGCCAGCGCGTCTTCGCGGTGGCCTGCTTTGAATTTGGGCCCCTGCGCGATCAGCGGCACCCGGATCGACGCCTCGAAGGGGTTGAACTTGAACCACATGCCGCGCTCGCCCAGCATTTCGCCGTGATCGGATGTGATGAAGATATAGGTATTGTCCAGCTGGCCGATGCTTTTGAGTGTTTCGATCAGACCACCGACCAATTCATCGAAATGGGTGACCATAGCGAAATAGCCGCGCCGGGCGTTGTAAAGCTGCTGAGGCGTGATGTCGAATTCGTCCTGCCGGATCGTCAGGTAATAGCGCTGTGCCCATGGGTCGCGGTCCTCATAGGGAATGTGCGCCACTTCGGGCTCAGGAATATCGACGCCTTCGTACATGTCCCAATATTTCTTTCCGGCCACAAAAGGGTTGTGCGGCTGGGTAAAGGACACATGCAGCATGAACGGGCGGTCGTCGGTTGATCGGGCGTGATCGTAAAGCTCTTTCTTGGCGGCGGCGAAAACCTCTTCGTCATAGTCGATCTGAAGATTTCGCTCGCAATGACCTGCTTCGACAACGCTCAACAGGCTCATCACCGAGGGGGCATAGGGTTCGTCGGTCTGTTCCCAATCGGCGGTCCATGCAAAATCAGATGGGTAGATGTCCGTGGTCACACGTTCCTCGAACCCGTGCAGTTGGTCAGGGCCGACGAAATGCATCTTGCCGGACAGGGTGGTCTTGTAGCCAAGCGCGCGCAGGTAATGGGCGAACGTCGGCTCCGAAGGCAGAAATTCCGCGCCATTGTCAAACACACCCACGTCAGAAGGCAGCCGCCCCGTCATCATCGATGCGCGGGAAGGACCGCAGACCGGATTGTTGCAATAGCTGTTCGTGAAGGTCGTGCCGTTCTCGGCCAACTTGTCGATATTCGGGGTGATCGCGTAGGGCTTGCCATATGCCGACAGGCAAAGCGCGGTCATTTGATCGGCTTGAATGACAAGAATGTTAGGGCGGGACATGGCTGTTTCCTAAACTCAGAAATGGTCCATCCGAGTCGCGGTCTGGACGACCCGGATGGCAGGGAAGTGTGCGATTAGCCGCCAGTTCTGGCGACGAATTCCTCGATTCCGGGCACACCGATTTCGCGGTAGTAGCGCAGCGCGCCTGGATGCAAAGGCGAGCCGAAACCGTTCAGGATGGTGTCGACAGACATCTTGCCGAACGCCGGGTGGACGCCTGCCAGCGTGTCCAGGTTTTCCATGATCGCCTTGGTCATCTGATAAACGCGCTCTTCGGGCACGTCGGCAGAAATGACCAGACCGTTGGCAAGGCCGAACGTCGGCGTGTCGGTGGTCACATCCTCGTAGGTGCCGGCGGGGATGCTCAGGCGGAAATAGGGCGGATATTCGGCGCGCAGAGCCTCAAAGAAGTCGTCTTCGACCGGGATCAGTTTCATGTCGCGCTGCGCACTCAGCTTGATGACCGGCGGCAGCGGAAATGACCCGTTCCACAGGGCCGCGTCCAGATTGCCGTCGCTCAGGCCGTCAACCATGTCGCCCAGACGGATGCGGAATGGTTCAAAATCATCCCCGGCAACCATGCCCATCACGACATTGGCGTCCAGCATGGACACGCCACCGGGTTGCCCCATGCCGATCCGCTTGCCCTTGAGGTCCGCGATGGTGTTGATCGGGCCACCTTCAAGCGCGATGATGTGCATCGCGACGGGTGCAATCGCCATCCAGGCCATGACCTTGCCGGGTTCGGTTCCCTTGTAGTTGCCGGTTGCGGTGTAGGCTTCATAGGCCGACAGCGATGTGGCCATCGAGGCTTCGAGGTCGCCTTCCTGCATCAACGCGATATTGGCGACATAGCCTTTGGTTTCCTCGGCGGTGGCTTCGACGCCTTCAACGTTCTTGTTGATCACATCCGCGATGCCGGCCGACCAGGTGTAGGCTGCACATCCGACCGGGCAGGATCCGATCGACAGATAGTCGGCCGCCTGCACGATCGTCGGCGCGACAAATGCTGCCGCAGCAAAAAGCGCGTTTCTTATGTTACGTTTCATTTCTCTCTCCCTGAGTAAGTGTCGCCGACGGGTTCATGTCGGACTTGATTGCCGTTTCTGCTGTTGAAGGAGCTCGGCGCGAGGTCCAGAAGGCAAGCGCGCCAAGCAGGACAAGGGCGGCGGCGTCGATACGCCAGTCCGAGTTTATGAAAAGAAGGCCGGCACCCGCAAAGAGCAGCCGCTCCAGGACGTTGAGCCGGTCGGTGAAGAAGCCCAGCATCGCGGCACTTGCGCATATGCCTCCGAGGATGGCCGTGACGAAGGACGCAACGATCTGGACCCATGTCACGTCGATGCCAAGAATTGCAGGGTCGTAGACGAAGAAATAGGGCACCGCGAAGGCGGCCATACCGAACTGACAGGCCAGTACCGCGATTTTCAGGGGGTTTCCGTTGGCGATTGACGCTGCCGCATAGGCCGCCAGCGCCACGGGGGGCGTGATCGACGACAGCATGGCCGAATAAAGGACGAAAAGATGTGCCGCCAACAGGCTGACCCCAAGGTCCACAAGCGCCGGTGCCACAAGCGTTGCCACCAGAATATATGCTGCTGCCGTGGGCAACCCCATGCCAAGGATCAGACATGTCATCATGGTCAGGACAAGCGCCAGTGGCAGCGATCCATTCGACAGCAACACAACCAGGGTCGAGAATTTCAGACCGATACCTGTCAGCGTTATGATCCCGATGATCACACCCGCAGCAGCACAGGCAAGGGCCACAGGAATGACGGCACTTGCAGCGGCGATGCAGCACTCCACCATGCGTCGCGGAGTAAGCGCCGAGGTGCGGCTCAGGTAGCTGACCAGCGTTGAGGCGACGATGGCCCAGAACGATGACAGCATGATCGAATAGCCGTTCAGCAACATGCTGATGAAGACGGGCAGCGGTATCAGAAGATAAGAGTTCCGAAGGATTGACCCCCAGTTCGTCACTGAATCCGCGTCGCGCAGGATCGGAATACGGCGCTTGGCGGCCTCGAAGTGGACCATGGCCAGAAGTACCGCATAAAAGATCACTGCGGGCAGAAAGGCCGCCTTGGCGATGGTCAGATAGGAAGTTTCAGTGAACTCCGCCATGATGAACGCCGCGGCCCCCATGACCGGTGGCATCAATTGGCCACCGGTTGATGCGACCGCCTCGATCGCGCCTGCAGCTTCCTTGCGGTAGCCGCTTTTGCGCATCAGCGGGATCGAAATCGGACCCGTTGTCAGAACATTGGCCACCGCGGTACCCGAGATCATGCCCATCAGGCTGGATCCCACGACCGCCGCCTTTGCAGGGCCGCCACGCATCCGGCCCGTCAACGCGGTGGCAAAGTCCATCAACACCTGACCCGCGCCGGTCTTTTCCAGCAAAGTGCCCAGCACGACCACGCCGGTCACGAATGTAGCGCTGACCCCCAGGGGCGTACCGAAAATCCCGCCGCCGCCCAGATAAATCTGCGAAGCGACCCGTTTGAGCGAATAGCCACGATGCGAAATCGGATCAGGCAGGTAGGCCCCGAACAGCCCGTAACAAATGAACAGGCTGGCCAGAATGACGATTGGCCAACCGATGGTGCGGCGGCAGGCATCAAACAAGGCGATGACGATCATCGCGCCAAAGACGATTTCAAAGGATGTGATCGACCCGTAGCGGTCATTGATCGCCTCGAAATTGAAAAGCTGATGCCCGGTCGCGATCACGCCACCTGTCATGGCAGTGACGATCCACAGTCGGCTGATCCTCACTTTCAGGCCGCTTTGCGCGGTGGCGTCGCTGTCGAGCGTGGCCTGAAACGCCATTGCAAAGGCAAGGGACAGGACGAGCAACAGATGCGCGCTGCGTTGGATGCTGTCCGGGAAAACACCAAAGAACGCGGTGTATAATGTCAGCCCGATCAGCAGGACCGCCGATGCCGAGATGATGAAAGGGAGTATCCAAAGCCGCAGGGCGTTATTCATGTTTTGCATCCTGAGATTGCTCTGCCACGCGCGCGAAACGATCGTAATCCAGCCGGTCAGAGTAGCACAGCGCATGCAGCGCAAGCAGTGATGCCGCCTCGACCGGCGAAATCGTTCCTCGGACCAAAGTATAGTCGGTGGATGGGTCGTGATCGAACTGCGCGGCCAGTGTGTGTTTGACCGACCGGAAATAGACTTCATTTGCGCCCAGGTATCCGCTCAGGATAATCATCTTGGGTCGCAACAGTTTGCCGATGAAATCCAGCGCGGGCGCGACCTGTGTGCCAGCTTCCGCGACCAGATCGGCGGCGTTGTCGTCTTTGAGCGCGGCCAGGAGAGAGGCCGCGTAGTAGGACAGCTTCGAGGTGTCGAACGTCAGATGGTCCAGTTTTCCCATCCGCGACAGGATACCAAAACCCGTGGCCGACAGATTGAGGCAGTCGCGCCGCCCGCATGTGCAGATGAGCGGGCGTTCGGCGGACCGGACATGACCCAGCCGCCCTGACACGCTGGTATCACCGCGCACCGGCTTGCTGTCCGACATGATACCGGCACCCACAAAGGTTGCGACATGGACAAGCGTGAAATCGGCCACGTCGCGCGCGGCCCCAAAACGCATTTCAGCAATCGCCAAAGCGTTACTGATGTTTTCAATCTCGACGGGAAGGTCAATGATCTGCTGGATTTCACGGCAAAACTGCCCGCCGTCATGCGCCCAGCCAAAGTATTCGGACGCGATGATCTCACCACGTTCCGGAGATGTTATGGCCGAAAGGGCAACGCCGACGCCCACGATGCGGTCTATATTGCTGCCGGAGGACTCGATCAGGTCGCGCAGGGCATTCGCATAGAACTGGGCGGCTTGTGAAACAGTGTCGAGCGATACATTCTCAAGTCGGCAACTTGCGCAGAGCTGGCCCTCGGCATCACAGATTGACACCTCCGAATGATAGGCCGAGACGGTGATGCCTGCGGCAAACAGCCCTTCCCTTCTGATCCGAAGCCCCGTTTTGGGCCTGCCGACGTGTTTCTTCCGGGCTTTGCCATCGGTGTTGATTTCTTCGATTATTTCGGCCGACAGCAACTCCCTGACGATGCGGGTCGCGGCCATCTCGGAGAAACCGCAGATACGTGCGAGCTCCGCCCTTGATATTCCCGGCTCCGACTGGATGCGTGACAGGATCATGCCGCGGTGTGTCTTCCGCAGGCTTGCCGGTGTGGAACTGGAGCTTGAATTAATAACCATACGTTAGTTAGTAATCGTCACTTTCTGATTCGAGCAAGCGTTTTTTGCTGCCGGACATGATCCGACAGACGATCACGACCCAAATGAACCGGTTCAGATCGTATGCAGATAGAGGTCGTAATCCACATCGGGAATGGTGCGCGCCACACGGGCATATTCGGCGGCCTTCACGGCAGTAAAGGTGCGGTGCATCTCTTCCCCCAGGGCGTCCTTCAGGAAATCCGACGCTTGCGCCGCGGCAATCGCCGCGTTCCAGTCGCGCGGAAAAGCATCTGTTGCAGCAGCGTCATAGCCGTTTCCGACGGTCTCCGGGCCCGGGTCTATCTGTTCCGTGATGCCTTTTCGCATGGCGGCCAGCACGGTCGCGGCAACAAGATAGGGGTTGGCGTCCACACCTGACAGTCGGTGCTCGATCCGGCGCGCCGCCCGCGCGCCCGCAGGCACCCGTACCGCGACCGAGCGGTTGTTGACGCCCCAGGTCGGCGCGACGGGCGCATAGCTTTGATTGGCAAACCGACGCCAGCTGTTGGCATGGGGGGCAAAAACCAACATGCTCTCTCCCATCGTCGCCAGCGTACCGCCAATGGCGTGACGCAACATGTCGGTCCAGCCCGCACCGGCCGCCTCGGTCAGCATGTTGTGGCCCGCATCATCGCACAGGCTGACGTGCAGGTGCATGCCGGAGCCTGCATGGTCCGCAAGCGGCTTTGCCATGAAACAGGCGACCACACCGTGCCGCCGCGCCTGCGCGCGCACGATCCGCTTGAGACGCATCAGATCATCTGCAGCCTGCATGATGTCCGCACGGTGATGCAGTGTCAGTTCGTATTGCCCGGGCGCGTATTCCGAGATCAGCGTCTCCACCGTGATCCCTGCAAGTTTTGCACCCGCATAGATATCCGCGAACAGCGGCTGCATACCGATCAGATGGTCCACGGAATAAACTTCGGTCTTTCTGGAACGCCGCCCGTCCAGCACGTCACGTGCAGGCTGCACACGGCCTGCGCTGTCGCGTTCCGGATCAAGCAGAAAAAATTCAAGCTCCATCGCCGCCGTGGGGTGCAGGCCCAGCGTGGCCATCGCATCCACCTGACGGCGCAGCGCATGACGCGGATCAGACAGCATCGGCGTCCCATCGAGGTGGTATTGCGATAAGATCAACTCGGCGCGCGCAGGCGTCGTGCCATGCTGTGCCACAAGCGATCCGGGCACGGGCCACGCCCGCAGATCACCGTCGCCAGTGTCCCAAATCAATCCGGTCTCGTCCACATCCTCGCCCACCACATCAAGGCCGAGGATCGAAATCGGCAAATGCCGCCCGTTTTTGTAAAGCGCTTCGAGTTCATGGCGCCGGATGATCTTGCCACGTCCGATGCCGTTGGAATCGAGCAGGACAATGTCGATGGCTTCAATCTCCGGATGGGCGGCAAGAAAATCCCTGGCCTCTTGCGGTGATGCGCCCGACGGGCAGGTCTCAGGCATGCGCGCCTCCTTTGAGTTCGCTCAGGACATCGGTGAAAGCCATGATCAGCCGGTCGATCTGGCTGTCAGTGGTGACGGGGCTGACCAGCATCATGTTGTGGAAAGGTGCAATCAGGCAGCCGCGGTTCAGCAGACCCAGATGCACGGCCCCTTCAAGCACCGGATGATGTGCCGCCGCAGCCTGAGTGCCGTTGAGCAGCGGCCCGGGTGCGCAGATGAATTCGACCCGCGCACCAACACGCACGACGTGCCACGGCAGACCTGCCTGCGCGATCGCGTGGCCCAGCCCCTCGGCCAGCCGCTGTGCGCCCGCGTCCATATGATCAAAGGCCTCCTGCGTCGCGACCTCTGACAGGGTTGCCTCCAGGCAGGCGAATTGCATGGGATTGCCGGCCAGCGTGGTGCCCATGCCGGAATGGCCGGAAGGACGGGCCGCATCGTAGGTGCTGAACCGCTTGGCCACGGCATCCGTCATCCCCCACAGGGCCGTGGGCATCCCGCCTGCCACACATTTACCGATCACAAAGATGTCGGGCGCCAGCCCGTGCAGACCGGAATAGCCCCCGCGCCCCGTGGACTGTGTATGCGTCTCGTCGATGATCAACAGCGCGCCGTGGGCGTCAGCAAGCCTGCGCAATCCGTCAAGAAACCCGTCCTGCGGGAGCACCATGCACGAATTCGTCATCACTGGTTCGGTCAGGATCGCAGCCACATCGCCCTCGGCCAGTGCCGCTGCAACGGCATCCAGATCGTTGAACTCTACACAAACGGCCCCTTCGACCAGATCAAAGCCCTGCCCGACCAGCCCCGCCCGCGCGACCGTCCGGCCCGACCGCAGCTCAACCATCGTGTCCTCAAGGGTCCCGTGATAGCATCCGTTGAACACCAGAACCTTGCGGCGCCCCGTGACCGCACGCGCCACCCGCAGCGCGTTGCGGTTGGCGTCCGTCGCACTCAGCGTGACCTGCCAGACAAAATCGCCGAAACGCTCCGACATGAGCGCACCTGCCCGCATTGCCGCTCTGGACGGTAGCATGTACGTCAGCCCGCGGGCAGCCTGACGCCGGATTGCGCTGGTCACGGCAGGCGGCGCATGGCCAAACATCGACCCCGTATCACCAAGGCAGAAATCATCCAGCCGATGACCGTCCAGATCCGTCAGCCACGCGCCTTGTGCTTTCTTGACGACGAGCGGAAAGGGCGAGGGCCAGTCACGCATCCAGTGCATCGGCACCCCGTCCAGCCAAGGGGCCGCACCTGCATCAAGGGCGGCGCGGCTGCGCAGATTTTCGGCCACGAAACGCGCCGCTTCCTTGGCGCGAAAAGTATCAAGCAGAGGTGCCTGCACTCCCGCCACTGGCGCCCGAGTGCGATCAATTGAAGGTGTGGACACATGGGCTCCTGATCCGGTGCAGCGCGCACTTTATCCGGAATTTCATTGCCAAGTACCAGCGCATTCTGGATCGGGCCAAGGCGCTGGCGTGGCTACCGAAAATGCAGATGACAGCATCAATGCAGATGACAGCATCTGCTGTCAGGCACAGAAATTCTGGGATGGGTCAGTTCAGGGTCTGAAACGGCGCAGAAGACACTCATGAAAAATGATGCCATAAATCGCGTCCCACGGTGACTGTCGCGAAAATTATCTTGAGCAAACTCAAGGCCGATTGCATCCTGAAAAACGCGAAGCGGCCCAGATCTAGCCCCGCCCACCAACCCGATAACGGCTTTCGGCGACTTCCATTCGCAGGGTTATGCCCTTGAGGTAGCCCCGTGGCTGCACGGCGGCAGCCCGGGATCCATCGCGTCGAGGCCGGTCAGTGGCGCCCGGAATCTTGAGCGTAAACTTCTACCACCTTGCTATCGGGCTGGGCTTTCAAATCAGGCCGAATATCGGATTTTCCATGCCTCTTCGTCATTCGGATGGGAACAACTTTCAGTTGTGCGTCAGCATGCAGGTCGATGAGATCCGATTTTGGAATATCGAAGTAGAACCGCGACCCTTTCCCCAGCTCGCTCTCAACACCGCATTTTCCATCAATTTTCTGAATGATCGCCTTGGTAATTGCCAGGCCCAAACCGGTTCCCGGCCGCTTCTTCCCGTCTGCCGCTGAAAGCTGGGAAAAACTCTTGAAGAGGAGGTGTTGCGCACCTTTGGAGATTCCGGGCCCTTTATCCGCAACTGTCAGGCGCCATGCGTTTCCTTGATCGGAAACTGATACAACCCCGGTATCGCCACGGTTCGAATATTTGGCCGCATTGGACAGAAGGTTCGATATCGCCTGCATGAGGCGTGCGTTGTCCGCGTTTACCACGGCGATATCAACGTCGCACTCCACCACAAACCGGACGCCCATTTCGTCGCCGAAGCCCTTGTTGACCGTGATCGCATCCCGCGCAAATTCGCAAAGGTCGAGGGGTTGCTTTTCTATCGGCATCTGATCGGCTTCGATCTTTTCAAGGTCGAGAATGTCATTCACGATCAGCATCAGGCGATCGCAGTTCCGCACAGCAAGATCGACCAGACCGGCAGCAGGGCCGACAAGCTCCGACTGGAACTGTCCCTGGAGCATCCGAAGCGACCCCGAGATCGACGTCAGCGGCGTGCGCAATTCGTGGCTTACAACAGAAACAGACGACATCTTGGCGCGTTCGATTGCCTTGCGATCTTTCAGGTCGCGCAACACCGACACAAAGACAGCCTCACCGTCCGCGCCCTCGTGGATACGGGTGCTGATCTCGACCGGGCCTTTCACCTGCTGGGCCTGAACGACCACCGACTTTTCGGTTCCATCAAAGAGCGGCGCGACATGCGCACGGAACATAGCCTCGTTCAGGTTTGGATCGGTGTCCGTAATGCGCTTCCCCAGGTAATTATCCAGATCCCACTCACATCGCGCACAGGCACGCCGGTTCAAATAGGTGATGGCAAGATCGGAGACCCGGAAAATGTATACTTCGTCCTGCAGATTATCGAGAAGCGACCGCATCTGCTTGTCCGCGTCAACGGTACGTTGCCGGGTCACGTCCGTCCGCAAGGACATTGACTTCACATGGTGGCCATCCCTGTCGATCAACGGGATAACGGTTGTCTGGAAGAACTTCTTCTGACCGGATTTGGAGACCGCGCCATGCTCGCCAGTCCACGCCCGCCCTTGCGCCAAATTATACTGGATGTCCTCGGATACGCTCTCGTCTGCTGCACCGTCATGCAGGAAATACGGAACTTTTCCAATGATTTCATCGTATTTGTATTCAAAAGTGTCGAGGAATTTCTGGTTCACATCAATGATGCGTTCGCTTGTGTCAGTTAAGCTCATGATGCAATGGGACTTGATCGCAGCAAGTCCGAATTCGATTTCCGAACGCTGAATTTCAGATGCAATTTCTTGCTGCTTCTGGAAACGAGCGACCTTGACCAACGTTGAGGCCAGCGCACCGATGACGAGACAGAGCACTGCAAAGACATCCAGTCTCAGGTCGAAATCACCAGATTGCCCTTGCAACACATGGAAGCCCAAAAAGCTCAATATGATTGCGATCGCGATCATCGCAAGGAGATGCCCCTTATACCGGGGCACCGCGTCTGACTTCACGGTTTTCATATTTCTGGCCTGTCCTTATCGGCGAGCGAAGTTTGCCCGATTACTCTTCGCCTCTTCGAACAACTTGTCTTAAAATTGGGTCGAGATTTTGACGTGGGTGGGGCAATAACAATTATGCTCTCACCCTCCGAACCGACGGTCGGCAAAGGTCATGCAGCGGCAGTCGCCGTTTTCTCTGCAATACCAAGGTCTTTCATGTCTGCGGGAACGCTGCGCGGCAGCGTAAGGACAAAACGTTTGTGGTTTTTCGAGACGTCCAGAACCTTAACGGTGCCACCGATGCGGGAAAGCAACCGTTCGGCAATCGCGAGGTCAAGGCTCAGTTTCTTGCTTTCTTCGCCATCGTGCGACGCGTTTGTGTGGTCGAACACATCAATCGTCAGCCCCTCGCCTCGAATCTCGCCGATCGAATCGAAAACAATGTCGACCGACTGGGGCTTTTCTTTCACCTCGACTGTCAGGTTGCCCCTGACCAGCCTCCCGATTCCCTGGCGAAACAGGCATTCGAACGCACGTTCAACCGGATTGAATTCAGCCCACACCGATACTGAGGTCGACTTGACCGATACGCTGCAATCACGGGAAACATCATCGTCCTTGTAGATGGCGCTCAAAGCCTCAAGCAGACGACCAATTTCGATCTCTTCAGGTTCCGACGCCGGGCGCCTTTTTTCTGTTTCCGAGAACTCCAGGATCTTGTCGATCATCGCCAGAAGGTTAAGCCCTGAGGTATTGATCTTGTTGGCGTTGCGGGAAAGCTCTTCGACGAACTTGTTGAGGGGCTTATTGATTTCGTCGAACTCAGGCTTTTGCCCAAGGGCCTGCAACTCCTTGTAACTTCCGAGGACGCCGGGCTTCCGCAGAAAGGAGTTGTAGCCCATCATGACCGCCAACGGCGTGCAAAGCTCGTGGCTCATCCGGTTCAGGAACTCCGTCTTGGACCTGTCCGAGCTTTCCGCCATTTCACGGGCCCGGACAAGCTCGGTGATATCCACCCGGAACCCGACCGTGCTGCCATCTTCTAGCTTTGCCTCGGAAATCTTGAGCCAGCGTCCGTCCGACAGTTCCTGAACCACCGAAGTTTCGACCTGATCGTGCGCCGTCAACCGCTCCCTGAGCCACTCGTTTTCGCGCCCGACCGCGTCCCGGTATTCGCCAGCAGCAAGACCATGCTCCAATATTTCCCGAAACGGTGTTCCAGGCGTCATTTTCGACGCGGATTTGGGATAATACTGACGATATTTTTCATTGCATATCAGCAGGCGGTCATCGGGTCCGTAAAGGGCAAAGCCGTCATCAATCGCACTGATCGCCTGGGCAAGTCTGCGCTCTGCGGATCGGCTGCGCCCTTGGGCCGCACGGATGAAGCCAATGATCAAGATCAGGAAGGCGGCGAACAAGGCGAACATCAGCCAGACACTTTGGCGGTCCGAGTAATGTGTCGGCCATCCACCAACGGGAGCAATTGACAGCTGCCAGGCGGCGCCAGGCAAACCGATGTCCAGGGTTACCGGGTCGTTTTCCAGAACAGCGGTATTTCCGGCGATGATCCCGAAAGAGTCTTCAAAGTTGTCAGGGCTTGAGATCCGCGTGACGGCAAAATCGAAATTCTCGGTATGATGAGTAGGCCCGACGGCCTCAAAGAGTTGGTCGCGATCAACGACGATGGAGACAATCCCCCAAGGGTCCGCCTCAGCGAGCGGGCTGACGGACATCCGGATCAGCAACGCCGTTCCACCCTGAACCAGGTTGACGGGACCAGAAAGCACCGGACGACGACTTTCCAATGCAGCAAGAACCGCCGGAAGCTGGTCTTTGAGGGTGCGATAATCCAGCCCGAGAACGGCGGTATTCGGCTCCAAGGGGTGGACGAGTGACACTACCAGCCCTGGAGCGCCGGCGATATTCACTATTTCAAGATTCCCGTTTCCAGACGGAACTTCGTTTACGAGACGCCCTGCGATCCGCGAAAACTCATCTTGCGTGATGTCCGGCCGGGCCTCTAACGTTGCCCGCATGCTGCTGACGATGCCGATCAGGCCCCCCATCATGATCTCAATATTGGCCCGAAAATGTTCGCCTTCGTCAAGAAACTGTTGACGCTGCTGCGCAAGCTCGCGGCTGTGCAGGTTTTTGTTGACAACTGCCGCGCCCGCAAACGCACAGGCGATCACAATAATCGCCTGAGCCAAAAAGCCAGCGTGCCCCGAGGTGCTTTTGAGGCGCATATCGACGTGCCCCTCGTCTTGTTGACCACAACCGGCATTAACGCTTTGCCGACCAGAAGCGCGGCGTGAACGCACCATTCAATTCAGGGTAGAGAAGCTGCGCAGGGTTGTTAAGAACAAAGTATTTCTGGGGCGTTGTTTTTTTTGCGTTCTGCCTCAATAAGTATCTGGTTTGCTACAATTTTGACCCACTTCCGGCAAATTTGCGCAACAAATCGCC
>JBFFQZ010000006.1:0-23600 GCA_041573235.1 Sulfitobacter sp.
AATGCTGTCAGGACCTGCGTCCAGAACCATCTGGTCGGCCTCCAGCACCGTGTCCGGGCCCAGCGGCGCGACGCTGTGCGCGGCACCGGCCTTGAATTCAACCGCGACCAGCCCGTCCACGGGCAACAGGATCCGGCACCCGGCCTTGTCCGCCTGCGCCATGATGTCCCGCGCCGTGTCCAGAAAATCGGGCTCTTGCAGCGATGCGCCCAGGCGCGCGCCCTGCGCGGCAAGGAACGTGTTGGCCATCCCGCCACCGATCACCAGCAGGTCCAGCCGGTTCACGAGGTTCTCGAGCAGGGCGATCTTGGTCGACACCTTGGCGCCTCCGACCACGGCACCGACAGGACGCTCGGGCTTGGAAAGCGCGGCCTCCAGCGCCGACAGCTCGGCCTGCATCAGACGGCCTGCACAGGCGGGCAGCTGCCGCGCCAGCGCCTCGGTCGAGGCGTGCGCGCGGTGTGCTGCCGAAAACGCATCATTGCAATAGACATCGCCAAGCGCCGCAAGCCGGGTGGCGAAATCCGGGTCGTGTGCCTGTTCGCCGGGGTGAAAGCGGATATTCTCCAGCAGCGCCACATCGGCGTCAGGCTGCGCCTGCGCATCCTCCAGCGTCTCGATCAGGGTAACGCCGCGACCCAACGCGGCCTCCAGTGCCGGAACCACCTGCGCCAGGCTCATCTGTGGCACCACCTTGCCCTTGGGGCGGCCAAAATGGGCGATCAGGATCGGCTTGCCGCCCTTGTCGAGAATGTCAGTGACCGTGGGCACGATCCGCTCGATCCGGGTGGCGTCCGTGACGCGCCCGTTCTCGACGGGGACGTTGATGTCCACCCGCACAAGCACCCGCTTGCCCTGCAGTTCCATATCATCGAGTGTTTTCCAGCCCATCTTCCGTCTCCCTGTACCGCCGCGTCAATTCAGCGCTGTTTTTCCCGTTATCTTGCCGCGGGTCAATGCACCTGCTTGGCAAATTCACCATTGGGCCTTAGGTAACTGGAAACGATTGCACAGGAGCGCCCCATGGCCGAGATCAAAGACCCCGAAAACACAATCCTGCTGGAGCTGAAGGATGGCACCGTGACCATCGAACTGCTGCCGGATGTTGCCCCGAAACATGTGGAGCGGATGAAGGAACTGGCCCGCGCCGGCGCCTATGACAACGTGGCCTTCCACCGCGTGATCGACGGCTTCATGGCGCAGACCGGCGATGTCGAGCATGCGAACATGGAAAAGGACTATAATCCGGGCCGCGCGGGCACGGGCGGATCCGACCTTCCGGACCTGCCTGCCGAATTCTCCAAGATCCCGCACGCGCGCGGTTCGCTTGGGGCGGCACGCTCGGCCAACCCGAACTCTGCCAACAGCCAGTTCTTCATCAACTTCAAGGACAATGACTTTCTCAACGGTCAATACACCGTCTATGGGCTGGTGATTTCCGGGATGGAGCATGTGGACGCGATCGCCAAGGGCGAGCCGCCGGCGAATCCCGACCGCATGATCAGCGTCAAGGTGGCCGCGGATGCGTGATCTGTTGCTGACAGCGGCCCTGATCGGCACGCTGGCCGCCGGGTCCGCCGCGGCGACGGGCATCCAGATCGAAGTCGCGGGTGAGGCGAATGGCACCGTGACCATCGACCTGCTCGAAGAGGTGGCACCGCTGCACGTGGAACGCATCACGGCACTTGCGGCCGCAGGCAAATACGATGGCGTCGTGTTTCACCGCGTGATCGACGGCTTCATGGCCCAGACCGGCGATGTGGAACATGGCGTGATCGGCAGCGACATGCGTCGCGCGGGCACCGGTGGCTCGGACATGCCCGACCTTGAGGCGGAATTCTCGGACGTGCCCTATGAGAAAGGTGTCGTCGGCATGGCGCGGTCGCAGAGCCCGAATTCGGCCAACAGCCAGTTCTTCATCATGTTCGATGATGCCCCGTTCCTGAACGGTCAATACACCGTGGTCGGCAAGGTCACGGATGGGCAGGACGTGATCGATGCGATCAAGCGCGGCACCGGTGGCAACGGCGCCGTTGTCGGCGTGCCCGACATCATGCAGACGGTGACCGTGATCGAGTGACCCTGACGGGCGATCACAACACCGTGGGGCGTGCGGCAACGCGCGCCCTTTTGCGTTAGAGTGGGGGACATGATGAAACAGATCCTCACCGCCCTTTCGCTCTCCCTTGCCCTCACGTTGTGGAGCCTGCCTGCCTTCGCCGGACCGGATTTCTGGCGCTCGGAATGGCCCGACACCGATTTCTCACGCACCACCGTCGACAGCTGGGCCGAGATTCTTTCCGGCGGGCCGCCACGTGACGGCATCCCCGCGCTGAGCGCGCCCGCGTTCAGACCAGCGGCGGGCGCCCGCGACATCGGCCTGCGCGAGCCTGTGATCACCCTCGCGCTCAACGGGGATATCCGCGCCTATCCGCTGCGCTATCTCACCTGGCACGAGATCGTGAACGACACCGTGGGCGGCGTGCCCGTCGCGGTGACCTTTTGCCCGCTGTGCAATTCGGCCATCACCTTCGACCGCCGGGTCGCGGACCGGGTGCTTGAATTCGGCGTCACGGGCAAGCTGCGCCATTCGGACATGGTGATGTACGACCGCCAGACCGAAAGCTGGTGGCAGCAGGCCGAAGGCGTGGGGATCGTCGGCGCCATGACCGGTGTCAAGCTGACGCAGATCCCCACCTGGACGGAGAGCTGGGCCGCCTTCACGGATCGCCACCCGCAGGGCCAAGTGATGGCGCAGCCGGACCACAGGCGCGACTATGGACGCAACCCCTACAGCGGCTATGACAGCGCCGCGCGTCCGTTCCTGTACAGCGGGGCACCGCCACCCCATGGCATCGCCCCGCTTGAACGGGTGATCCGGGTAGGCGCTCGTGCTTGGCCACTGTCCCGCCTGACAAAGGCCACCCAGATCGACGAAGCCGGTATCACGATTTCCTGGACCGGTGCACAGGCCTCGGCGCTGGATACCGGCAAGATTTCGGAGGGCCGTGAGATCAGCAGCATCCGGGTGCGCGACAGCGCCGGGCGCGATCTTGCCCATGACGTGATGTTCGCCTTCGCGTTTCACGCTTTCTGGCCCGAGGGCACGTGGATGTTGGCCCCGTAACGCCCCCCGCCGAGGAAACGCCGTGATACCCGCAGGACGCGGGCCTAAGCTGGCGTGCACGGACCGCTGCGATGATGAGCAAAACGCACCGAGTCTGCCGCCCGGCTGGACCGCGCCAAAGCTTGCCCCGACATATGAAAACGCCGCAGACGGTGCTGCGGCGTTCGGTCATGTCCCATTTGGTGTCGCGGCGGCGGTGTGCCGCTTAGGAAGCCGGGTTCGGCTTTTGCGCGGGTGCTGATTTGGCGCCGGGGTTCAGCGGGTCATCCTGACGCTGCACCGAACCTTCGAAATGCGCACCGCTTTCGATTGCGATGGTTTTGTGGATGATGTCACCCTCGACCCGCGCGGTAGAGGTCAGACGGACCTTCAATCCACGTACCCGGCCCACGATGCGACCGTTGATCACGACATCATCGGCGACGACTTCGCCCTTGATGGTCGCGGTTTCACCGATGGTCAGCAGATGCGCACGGATGTCACCCTCGACGGTGCCCTCGACTTGAATGTCGCCTGTTGTCTTCATGTTGCCGGTCACGTGCAGATCGGCGGACAGGACCGACGCGGGAGGCTTTGCCTTTGGCGCGCTGGCCTTGAACTCGTTGCTTTTCGCGGCGGGCGCCGATGATGCCGGGGCGGCGCCTGCTGTTGCCGACGGTTTGGAGGCGTCGCTGCTGGGGGCTGGATCGTTGATTTTGCTCTTAGAAAACATCATTTGCTGCCTTGATATAGATCATTGGGTTGACAGGTTTTCCGCCGACGCGGACTTCGTAATGAAGGTGCACGCCGGTAACCCGTCCTGATGCACCCATATCACCGATCCGCTGGCCACGCGACACTCTTTGCCCGACTTTCACATGCATTTTAGACATATGCGCATATCGTGTCTCGATTCCGAATTCATGCTGTATCTTGACCAGCCGCCCATATCCCGAGCTCCAGCCCGCGTGGATCACGACACCATCTGCCGTTGAATAAAGCGGTGTGCCCAGACCGGCGGCAAAATCGACGCCCTGATGCATCCGGCGTCCCCCGGTCTTCGGATCCCGCCGGAAGCCGAAATCGGAGGTGAAGCGGAACGAATCTTTCACCGGATTGGCAAAAGGCGCCTTGGAGGCGGCAATCCGGTAGAGGTTCAGGCGGTCCATCTGGTTCAACAGCCGGTTCGCGCGCAGGGTGTCGGCGCTGGGCTGTTCGCCCCGAGTGGTGAAGCTGAGCGGGGTCAGCGGGCCACCCTGACCGGAATACCCCTTGCGCACAGTGCGCAGGATCCGGTCTGTCGGCATGCCCGCAGAGCGGAACATCTTGTCCAATGGCGCGACCGAAACGGTCATCGCCTCTTCGAGCTGGCGGAAAATCGCGTTGTTCTGATCTTCCATCAGGGCGATCTTCTCGGTCAGTTCATCGGCGGCAAGCAGCGCATCCTGCGCATCGATGATCACCTGATCACGTTCCTGCGCCGTCCGCGCAAGAGCCTCGGCAAGGAAATCTATCGGCGCGGTGCTGGCCGCGACCTGCACCGCGGCACCGTCCGCGCTTTCCAGTGCGGCAACACGGTCCCGTGCGCTCTCGCGGTCCTTCATCGTGTCGCGCAGCGTGGACTGGATCACGTCAATGCCTGTTTCCAATTCACGGCGCCGGATTTCGGAGGACAGCAGTTCGGACTGCATCACCGAGATCTGGGCAAGTGCTGCGTTGAAGCGCTCTTGCGCGGCCAGTGCCTCTTCGGCGCGGGCGTCGCGCTGGGCGGACAGGTCGTTCAGCCGCGCCTGATAGGTGTACTGATCCCGCTTTGCCTGTTCGCGAAAGTTGCCTGACCCGATGCTGTCCATCAGGATCACTGCTGTGGCTATGATCGCCCAGGCGACCAGCGCCGAGGATCCCGCCAGTGCGATCAGCTGCGTTCCGGGCCGCAGGCGGATGAATCGCGTATCATTGTCTGATTTGAGAAATACGCGCCGTTCCGGAAAATAATGTTCCAAAAAAGCATGAGTCTTGATGGCGAGCTTCGTGCGCACGTCGATCCTTCCCATAGGGTACCACACCAGAGCCGCGCGTCCCTCACGGTTCTGTTAACGGATATGCAATAGCTTCGCGATTCCAGCGGAGCAACCCTTTGGGGTAGGGCGGGCCGAACTGCGCACGATTATGTTACAAATGGGCGAAAAACCGCCGATAGATGATACTGTATCCCTCCGAGTTTACACGTTCTGGGCGAGTGGCCAGTAGAAATCCGGCGGAATTCCGGCCTCCGCGCGCTTTTCCTCGTTGAAGGGCGGCTTGAGCTGGCCGTGAAAATACTGCCTTACCAACGCGTGAAATTTCTCGGTCGGGTCCAGTTCGTGACGGCCGCACAGAAAGTGGAACCATTTCGAGCCATAGGCGACGTGGTGCACCTCTTCGGCATAGATCACCTCCAGCGCATCGACCGCCTGAGTGTCCTTGGCGCGCTTGAAGATCTCGATCATGCCGGGCGTCACGTCGAGCCCCCGCGCCTCGAGCACCATGGGCACCACCGCCAGACGCCCCATCAGGTCATCCGCCGTGTCCTCGGCCGCGCGCCACATGCCCGCATGGGCAGGCAACGCCCCGTAATGGCTGCCCGCGGCCTCTAGGCAATCAGACATCAGGTTGAAATGTTTTGATTCCTCATCCGCGGCCTTGACCCAATCGTCATAGAATCCGATCGGCATCTCGATATCGGTGAACCGTGCGATGATGTCCCAGTGCAGATCGACCGCGTTCAGCTCGATGTGCGCGACGGCGTGCAGCAACGCGATGCGGCCCTCGGGCGTGCCGGGGCGGCGGCGCGGCACGTCGCGCGGGCTGAGCAGTTCGGGCGCCGGGGGGCGTGCCGGATGCAGCGGCGGATCGGCGCGCCCGATGCCGGGCCGCGCATCCTGCGCCCGCGCGGCCTGCCATTCGGCCGCAAACGCGCGCGACAGTGCGGTCTTTTCGCGCCCCTGCGGGCATCGCAGCACCGCCTCGGCCATTTCCGCCAGCGGCTTCATAGCGCCTGTACCGCGTCCAGAACCTCGTCCACATGGCCCGGCACTTTGACCTTGCGCCAGATCCGCGCGACATTTCCCTGCGCGTCGATCAGATAGGTCGCCCGCTCGATCCCCATCGAGGTCTTGCCGTACATGTTCTTTTCGACCCAGACGCCATAGGCTTCCGTGACGTCTCCTTCGGTGTCCGACAGCAGCGGCACGGTCAGCCCGTGTTTCGCCGCAAAGCGGTCGTGCTTGGCGATGCTGTCGCGCGAGATGCCGAAAACCTTGGCGCCAGCCGCTTCGAACGCTTCCAGGTGCTCGGAAAATCCGATGCTTTCCTTGGTGCATCCCGGCGTGTCGTCGCGCGGATAAAAGAACAGCACGACTGGCGCGCCTTGCAGGCTGGACAGCGTGACATCGCCACCACCGGTGACGGGAAGGGTGAAATCCGGGGCGGGTTGCGAAATCTGTGGCATCATATCCTCGTGGTTGGACTACGCGCGGCCTTGGACCCCGCGCTGGCCTCTGTCATAGTAGCGCTGTGGGGCCAATGTCCAACCCCGCGACGCCCCGCCCGAAGATGTCATGTCAATTGACCGGAACCCGATGGCCGACACCGCCGTACCCATGCCACCCTCCAGCCCGCCCGGACGCCGCAAACGCGGCTGGTTTTTGCTGTTTTTGGGTCTGATCAACGCGCTGTGGTCGCTGATGGTGCTGGCGGTACTGATCGCGGTGGGCGCGGTGTATTTCCTCTACGACCGTCCGGTTGTCATGCCCGGCTGGGTCGAGGCCCGCATCGAGACGCGGCTGGCCGCCGAATTCCCGCAGGCGCGCATCGCCTTCGGCGAAATGCGTCTGCTGATGGAGGAAGGCTGGCGACCGCGCGTCCGACTGCGCGAAGTCACCGTGAGCGATCTCGAGAACCGCGAGCTGATCCGCTTTTCCGAGGCCCGCGCGCAGCTGTCCATGGCAGCCCTGCGCGCGGGGCGCCTTCAGCCCGTCAGCGTGGCGCTGAACGGGGTGTTCGCCACGCTCACCCGTGCCGAGGATGGGACGCTGTCGGTGCAGATGGCGCTGGCGGGCGGGCAGACGCCGCGCGCCGAAAGCCCGGGCGCCCTGGTGCGGCAGGTCGACCGGATGCTCCAGCAGCCGGGCCTCGCCGCCCTGACCAGCGCGGAGTTGCGCGGGCTGACGCTGCAATTCGTCGACCGGCGGGCGGGGCGCGCCTTTACGCTCGATGGCGGCCGCCTGATCGCGCAGCGCGCGGCGGGTACACTTGAGGTCAACGCCGATCTTGCGCTGCTGGGCGACGGACCGGGGGTCACCACGCTGGCTGCCAGCTACAGCAGCGCCATTGGCGCCACCGAAGCACAGTTCGGCGTTCGCCTGGAGGGCGCGCGCGCGGCGGACATCGCCACGCAAAGCCCCGCCTTCGCCTGGCTCGGGGCGCTGCGGGCCCCGATCTCGGGCGCGCTGCGCTCGGGGGTGCGCGCGGACGGAACGCTGGCGCCGCTCAACGCCAGCCTGCAGATCGGCGCGGGCGTGGTCCAGCCCAACGACAGCACCCGCCCGATCCCCTTCGATGCCGCCCGCAGTTATTTTTCGTATGATGCCGCGCAGGGCACCCTGCGTTTTGACGAGCTGTCGGTGCGCAGCCAATGGGTGACCGGTCGTGCCGAAGGCATGGCCACCCTGACCGGCCTGAGCAGTGGTGCGCTGGAAAACCTCGTCGGTCAATTCGACATCACGGACCTCAGTGCCAATCCCATGGGCCTTTACCCCGAACCCGTCGTCCTTGAGCGCGCCTCGATGGATTTCAGCCTGACGCCCAAACCCTTCGCGCTGCACCTGGGACGGCTTGAAGTCAGCGACCAGGGGCAGTCGAGCCACGCGTCGGGCACGCTTGCCGCCACGCCCGAAGGCTGGCGGCTGGCGCTGGATGCACAGGCAGACGGGATCGCGCCCGAGCGGGTCCTCGCGCTTTGGCCCAAGAAGCTGAAGACCAAGACGCGCGCCTGGCTCGATGCCAACCTGCTGGGCGCGACATTGCACAACGCGGATTTCGCCCTGCGTGTCGATCCCGGACAAAAGCCGCGCAGCTTCATGGCGTTCGAATACGCCGACGCCACGGTGAAATTCCTCAAGGGCCTGCCGCCGATCACCCGCGCGCGGGGCCACGCGAGCCTGAACGACGATCGTTTCGTCGTCGCGCTGGACACGGGGGTGCTCGAGACGGGCACGGGCGGTGCCGTGGCTATCGAGCGCTCTGCGTTCATCATTCCCGACACCACCGCCAAGCCGAACCCGCCCGCTGTGGTCCGGCTGAACGTCAAGGCGAACCTCGCCGACGCGCTTTGGACGGTTGATCAGCCGCCGATGCGGGTCATGCAACGCATCGGACTGCCGGTGGCGCTGGGGGACGGGCAGGCTGCGCTGTCGGGCACGCTGTCCTTTCCGCTGCGCAAGGGCGGCAGGCCCGAGGACGTGACATTCGCAGTGGCGGGTGAATTACTGGAGGTCGACAGCGATGTGCTGATCAAGGGACGCCGACTGGCTTCCGACCACATGACCCTGAGGGCCAGCAACACGGGCGTCTCAATTGCGGGCGCAGGCACGCTGGACGGGGTCGGTTTCGACGTGCGCTGGCAACAGCCCATCGGGCCGGGCGCCGATAGCAGCACTCTGCAGGGCAGTGCCCGGATCACCCCCGAGGCACTGACGGCGTTTGACGTAGCTCTGCCGCCGGGCACGTTGACCGGGGCCGGTCGGGCCGACATCGTAATCGACCTTGTACGCGGACAGCCGCCCGCGATGACCCTGCGCTCCGATCTGATCGGCATCGGGCTGGATATCCCGCAGCTTGGCTATCGCAAACCTCCGGCGACCGCGGGGCAGCTCGACATGGACATCCGCCTGGGCAGCGAGCCCGCGGTGCCGCGCTTTGCGCTCAGCGGGGCGGGGCTGCGGGCCGAGGGGGCCGTCACCCTGGCCACGGGCGGCGGGCTTGAGCGGCTCCGGCTGAACCGTCTGCGTCTGGGCGACTGGCTGGACGTGCCCGTGGATCTGGTGGGACAGGGACCGGGGCGCGCGCCGCAGGTGGTGCTGCGCGGCGGGCGGCTGGATCTGCGCCGCGCGCAATTCGGTTCCGGCTCCGGCTCTGATGGCGCTTCCGGACCGCCCGGGCCGCTGATGCAGGTGGCCCTTGACCGGTTGCAGATCACCGACACGATCTGGCTGTCGGACATGCGCGGCACTTTCAGCACCAGCGGTGGCCTGGACGGGCCGTTCGAGGCGCGCCTGAACGATGGCGCCGCGATCTCCGGCCGCGTGAACCCACAGCGCGGTCGCGCTGCGATCCGCGTGACCGCGCAGGATGCGGGCGAGGTTCTCCGCTCGGCCGGTGTGCTGAGCCAGGCCGTGGGTGGCGCGCTCGATCTGTCGCTTGAGCCGGTGGGCCGCGGGGGCGCCTTTGACGGGCAGCTCAAGGTCACGGGCGTGTCGGTCAAGGACGCGCCGTCCATGGCGGTGCTGGTCAATGCCGTTTCGGTCGTCGGGCTGGTCAACGAAATGAACGGCGACGGGATCTATTTCGACGAGGTCGAGGCCGAGTTCCGCCTGACCCCGAACCGCATGACGCTCAGCCGCGCATCGGCGGTGGGCGCTTCGTTGGGGCTGTCGATGGACGGGGTGTTTGCCACCGACACCGGCGAGATCGCGATGCAGGGGGTGATTACGCCGCTCTATCTGCTCAACGGGATCGGATCGTTGCTGACCAGCAAGGGCGAAGGGCTGATCGGTTTCAACTATGCCCTGCGTGGCACCGCGAAAAACCCCAAGGTGTCGATCAACCCGCTGTCTGCCCTGGCGCCGGGAGGCCTGCGCGACATGTTCCGCGCGCCGCGCCCGAAGCTGCCCAGCATCGACGGAGAGCCCGTGCCCGACCCGTTGGAGGAGCCCGGCAGATCGAGCGTTGAAGACCGCTACGAAGGCCGCTAAATGCGCAGCATGAAACTAAGTGATTTCGATTTTGACCTGCCTGACGCGCTGATTGCCGTGCGTCCGGCCCAGCCGCGGTCATCGGCGCGCCTGCTGGTGGCGGATGGCGCACAGACCCATGACGCGCATGTGTTCGATCTGCCGGGTTGGCTGCGCCCCGGCGACCGGCTGGTGCTCAACGATACGCGGGTGATCCCCGCGCGCCTCACCGGGCGGCGCTACCGCGACAGCGCGCAGGGCCCGGTTTCGGCCCGGATCGATGCGACCCTGCTGGAGCCCCAGGCCGAAGCCGGTATCTGGTCGGCGCTGGTCAAGCCGCTCAAGAAGCTCAAGCCGGGCGAGACGGTCGTTTTCTCCGATGATCTGAGCGCGACGCTGGACGGGACACAGGACGGGCAGGGCTATCTGCGGTTCAATCTCACAGGACCGGACTTTGATGCGGCGCTCAATGCGGCGGGGGCGATGCCGCTGCCGCCATACATCGCCGCAAAACGTCCCGCCGACGACCGCGACCGCGAAGATTATCAGACCGTCTGGGCCAGACACGCAGGTGCCGTGGCCGCGCCCACAGCATCGCTGCATTTCGATGCACCGCTGCTGGACGCCCTGCGCGCGCGGGGGGTCGATTTTACCTACGTCACGCTGCACGTGGGCGCGGGCACGTTCTTGCCGGTCAAGGTCGACGATATCTCGGATCACAAGATGCACAGCGAATGGGGTGTGGTCAGCGCCGCCGCCGCCGCCGAGATCAACGCGACAAAGGCCGCCGGGGGCCGCGTGATCCCCGTGGGCACCACCGCGCTGCGCCTGATCGAAACCGCCGGGCGCGCAGGAAGGATCGGCGCATGGGAGGGCGATACCGATATCTTCATCACCCCCGGTTTCACCTTCAATGTGGCCGATGCGCTGATGACGAACTTTCACCTGCCCCGGTCGACGCTGATGATGCTGGTGTCGGCGCTGATGGGGCAGGATCGCCTGCGCGACATCTATGCCCACGCTGTCACAAATCGTTACCGTTTTTTCTCTTACGGAGATGCCTCGCTGCTGATACCGCCGCGCAAAAGCGACTGAAGCGAGTCGCATGTGGACCCGACCATGGCTGCCCGTGCCGCTAGATGTCTGAAAGCAGTGAAGGAGACGCGAAATGTTTCAGGTTCTCTCCAGCGCGTGGGCGCTTCTATTGGGCATGTGCCTCTTGATGGTCGGCAATGGCATGCAGGGCACTCTGCTGGGTATCCGGGGCCAGATCGAAGGCTTCGACACCTTCATGATGTCGATCGTCATGTCGGCCTATTTCGTAGGCTTCCTGGGCGGTTCGCGCCTGGCCCCGCACATGATCAAGCGGGTCGGTCACGTACGGGTCTTCGCGGCGCTGGCGTCTGCCATCTCGGCGGTGATGATCATCTATCCCACCTTTCCCAACATCGCCGTCTGGACCCTGGGCCGGGTTCTGATCGGGTTCTGCTTTTCCGCCGTCTACGTGACCGCTGAAAGCTGGTTGAACAACGCCGCAGACAACTCCAACCGGGGGCAGGCGTTGTCGCTCTACATGATCGTGCAGACATTGGGCGTCGTGATCGCGCAGGCGCTGCTGCTGACGGCGGATCCGTCAGGCTTTGTGCTGTTCGTGATCCCTTCGGTGTTGGTGAGCGTGGCGATCACCCCGATCCTGCTGTCGATCAGCCCGACGCCTGCGTTCGACACCACCAAACCGATGAGCCTGAAGGAGCTTGTCGGCTTCTCGCCTCTGGGCTGCGTGGGCATGTTCCTGCTGGGCGGGATATTTTCGGCGCAGTTCGGCATGTCGGCGGTCTATGGTGCCGAGGCGGGGCTGAGCGTGGCGCAGATCTCGACCTTCGTGGCGACCTTCTTTGTCGGGTCGGTGGTGCTGCAATATCCCATCGGATGGGTGTCCGACCGGATGGACCGGCGTTTTCTGATTATCATCGTGTCGGCCATCGGCGGTGCGGGATCGATCATGGGCATGCTGCTGGGCGAGGTGTTCTGGCTCCTGCTCGTATCGGCTTTCGTGATCGGGGGCATGGCCAATCCGCTTTATTCACTGCTGATCGCCCACACCAATGATTTTCTCGAGCATGACGACATGGCGGCTGCCTCGGGCGGGCTGTTGTTCATCAACGGTCTGGGCGCCATTCTGGGGCCCATGATCACGGGCTGGTTGATGGGCACGGCGCTGGGACCGGGAGGGTTCTATTTCTTCACCGCGATCCTGTTTTTCGCGCTGGTTGGTTACGCGGGATACCGCTCGACCGTGCGCAAGGCATTGCCTGCGGATGAGACCGGATCTTATGTGACGCTGACGCCGACATCGACAGCCGTGGCCGTTGAAATCGCCCAGGAATATGCCATCGAAAGCGAACAGGAGGCGGCGGCCGCGGAGGCCCCGGCCGCGTGAAGCGGCGGCAATCTGCCGCCGAAAGGAAACGCAATCGCCGCAATCATGCGACGTTTGCGTCATATATGTCGATTTTGTTGCAATTCGTGTGTGTCAATGAAGGTTAGAATGATCATACGGTCAGAAGACGACCCGTTGAATTAGACCACACACGACACGAAAGGGTGAAATGATGGTTGGTCCCGAAGAGGTTCTGGCATTCTGGATCGATCAAATTGGTCCGGAAGGCTGGTACAAGGCTGATGACGCGCTTGACGCGGAAATCGTGGAAAAGTTCCGCAGCACATGGGACGCGGCGCGCGAGGGGGCGCTTTCGTTGTGGCTGACGTATCCTTCGGGCACGCTGGCGTATCTTATTCTGACCGATCAGTTCTCGCGCAACATGTTCCGCGATGACGCGATGGCCTTTGCCACCGATGCCGCGGCGCTGGCGGTTGCGAAAAGTGCGATCCAGAAAGGCTGGGACCTGAAGATCGACCCGCCGGCCCGTCAGTTCTTTTATCTGCCGCTGATGCATTCGGAAAACCTTTGCGATCAGGATCGCTGCGTGCGTCTGTTGGTCGAGCGTATGCCCGACAGCAAGAGCAACCTGCTGCATGCACAGGCGCACCGCGAGGTGATCCGCCGTTTTGGCCGCTTTCCCTATCGCAACAGTGCCTTGTCGCGAACCGACACCAAAGGCGAAGTAGATTATGCAGAGCGGGGCGGATATGCGCACACCCTGCGCCAGTTGCAGCACGATCTTGCGGCCTGAGCGCCGGACTGTCCCGTTTATCTGCCCATGACGAAAAGGCCCGCGCCGCCCGGTGCGGGCTTTTGCATATCAGCCATGTTCTTGTCGACATTGCAGCCTGTGGGGGTATGGTTTAACGGTAAACTATATTTCTGACGTAAAAAGAGGTGCCCCATGGCCGAGACATCCTATGATCTGATTGTGATTGGCGCAGGCCCCGGCGGCTACGTGGCGGCGATCCGCGGGGCGCAATTGGGCATGAAGGTCTGCATCGTCGAGCGTGAGCATCTGGGCGGCATCTGTCTCAACTGGGGCTGCATCCCGACAAAGGCGATGCTGCGCTCGTCCGAGGTGTTTCACCTGATGCACCGCGCCAAGGAATTCGGCCTCAAGGCGGATGGCATCGGCTACGACCTCGATGCGGTCGTCAAACGCTCGCGCAAGGTGGCGGGGCAGCTGTCGGGCGGGATCGGCCACTTGATGAAAAAGAACAAGGTCACGGTCGTGATGGGGGCGGCGACGATCCCTGCCAAAGGGAAGGTCAGCGTCAAGACCGACAAGGGGACCGAAACGCTTCTGGCCAAGAACATCGTGCTGGCCACGGGGGCGCGGGCGCGCGAGCTGCCCGGGCTGGAGGCGGACGGCAAGCTGGTCTGGACCTACAAGCACGCGCTTCAGCCCGCGCATATGCCAAAGAAGCTGCTGGTCATCGGATCGGGCGCCATCGGCATCGAATTCGCCAGCTTCTACAACACGCTGGGCGCCGACACGACCGTGGTCGAGGTGATGGATCGGGTGCTGCCGGTGGAAGATGCGGAGATTTCGGCCTTTGCCAAGAAAGCCTTTGAAAAGCAGGGCATGAAAATCATGCAAAAGGCGATGGTCAAGAAGCTGGACCGGGCGAAGGACAAGGTCACGGCACACATCGAAACCGGCGGCAAGGTCGAGAAACATGAGTTCGACACGGTGATCAGCGCCGTTGGGATCGTGGGCAACGTCGAGGATCTCGGGCTCGAGGCGCTGGGCGTCAAGATCGACCGCACCCATGTGGTCACGGATGAATTTTGCCGGACCGGCGTTGACGGGCTCTATGCCATCGGTGACATCGCGGGTGCGCCTTGGCTTGCGCACAAGGCCTCGCATGAGGGCGTGATGGTGGCCGAGCTGATCGCGGGCAAACACGCCCATCCGGTGAAGCCCGAAACCATCGCGGGCTGCACCTATTGCCATCCGCAGGTCGCCTCCGTCGGCTATACGGAGGCGAAGGCCAAGGAGTTGGGATACGAGATCAAGGTCGGGCGCTTTCCCTTCATCGGCAACGGCAAGGCGATCGCGCTGGGCGAAGAGAACGGCATGATCAAGACGATCTTCGACGCCAAGACAGGCGAGCTTTTGGGCGCGCATATGGTCGGCGCGGAAGTGACCGAGCTGATCCAAGGGTATGTTGTCGGCCGCCAGTTGGAAACCACCGAGGAAGACCTGATGAACACTGTCTTCCCGCATCCGACACTGAGCGAGATGATGCACGAGGCCGTGCTCGACGCCTATGGCCGCGTCATTCACATGTAAGCGGTTTTTCGCGACGTCGGCGTGACCTGAAGGACGCGCTGGCGCGCGACGACATTCTGGTGCGCGCCGCAAGGTCGGCGTGCCCTGTCCCGTGATGTGCGGATGCACGGGCTGCGGCCCTGGGCCTGCGATTTGCACACTGGACGGTGGTGTGGCGCGCTGACATAGTCTGCGCATGGTAAGCCTCAATCGTGTCGTCATGGGCCCGGCTTCGCGCCGGATGATCCAGGAACTCAAACCGCCCCGCCTGAAAGTGGCTGAAATTTCAGGCCACTACGGCGAGCAGTTCGATTTCAAATCCTATGAGCAATTCCGCTATCCCGAATATGACATCTGTGCGGGCCCGTATCTCGATGCGCAGACGGGCAAGCCGCGCAAGTTCGACCTGATCCTTGCCAACCAGGTCTGGGAACATCTGGACCGCCCCTATCTGGCCACGAAACACGTCCGTCAGATGCTCAAGAAAGGCGGGAAATTCTGGGTCGCGGTGCCGTTCTTCATCCCGTTTCACGCAGCCCCCATGGACAATTCACGCTGGTCTGCGCGGGGGCTCAGGAATTTCCTGATCGAATGCGGGTTCGAAGAGCATCTGATCCAGTCATTCCAATGGGGCAACCGCCATGTGGCGCAGCGCAACCTGGAAGAGGTCTGGCCGCCGGAATACGATGAAGCCACCGATGATATCGAAGACGATCCGATGATGCATGTCTGCGCTTGGGCGATGGCTGAACGCAGCTGATGCACGGGTCATGGCCGCTGATACTTGCGCTGTGGGGCGCGGGGCTGGGGGCGGCGATGCAATATGCCAAGGTTTCGGTGATCTATGACCTTCTGGGGGCACTGTACCCGGAGGGTGGCGTGATGCTGGGCTGGCTTGTCTCGATGGTTGGCGGTGTGGGGATCGTTCTGGGCGTGGTCGCGGCGATGCTGGTGGCGCGTGTGCGCTATCGGCGTGCGCTGTTGGGGGCCTTGTGGCTGGGGGCAGGGGTGTCGCTGTGCCAGGCGCTGGTGCCGCCGCTGCCGGTGATGCTGGCGCTGCGCCTGCTTGAGGGGGTTTCGCATCTGGCGATCGTTGTCGCAGCACCGACGTTGATTGCCCAGATCGCCACTGACGGGCAGCGGGGGCTGGCGCTGACGCTGTGGGGGACGTTTTTTGGCGTGGCCTTTGCGCTGATGGCATGGGTCGGGCGGCCGTTTGCGGTTTCTGTCGGGATCCCCGCGCTCTTTGCGGTCCACGCGGGGCTGCTGGCGTTTTTTGCGCTCTACCTTGCGCCGCGGCTTGGACGCCTGCCGGACGAGGGTGCGCCACCACCGCTGTCGTTGCGCGCAATCGCCGCGACCCACGGCGCGATTTATCGTTCGCCCCGGATCGCGGCCCCGGCTGCGGGGTGGTTGTTCTATACCTTCTGCTTCGTGTCGATCCTCACGGTGCTGCCGCCCTATCTGGATCCGTCGATCCGGGGGGCGGTGATGGGCGCGATGCCGCTGGTCAGCATCGTGGTCTCGATGACCCTCGGCGTGCGGCTGCTGCGCGTCATGCCCGCCATCAACGTCGTGATCGCGGGATTCGGGCTGTGCGCGATCTGTATGCTCTGGCTCTGGGCCGCACCGGCCGATCCGCTGGCCTGCCTGTCGCTTGCCGCCGCCATGGGGCTGATCCAGGGCGCAAGCTTTGCCGCCGTGCCGCAGCTGAACGCGACCGCTGCCACGCAGACTCAGGCGAATGGCGCCATGGCGCAGATGGGCAATCTGGGCAACACGCTGGGCACGCCGGTCATGGCCGCAGCACTTGTCGGCTGGGGCTATATCAGTCTGCCGGTCCTCGCAGGCGCTGCATTCGCGATCGGATTGATGGTGCACCTCTTTCTGGGTCGCCTGCGCAGAATTCCCTGATGTTTACCTTCTGTTCGCATTTATCCATTGGAGAATCTCCGACCTCCCCCTATATCGCAGTGTGGAGATAGGGGACGTCATGGCTGAACTGAAGAACATCGAGGTGCGCGGCGCGCGCGAGCACAATCTCAAAAGCATCGACGTGGACATCCCGCGCGATCAGCTGGTGGTGATCACCGGCCTGTCCGGCTCGGGCAAGTCGAGCCTCGCCTTTGACACCATCTATGCCGAAGGGCAGCGACGCTATGTCGAATCGCTGTCGGCCTATGCCCGCCAATTCCTTGATATGATGCAGAAACCTGATGTCGATCATATCTCAGGCCTGTCCCCTGCAATCTCGATCGAGCAAAAGACGACCTCGAAGAACCCGCGCTCGACCGTGGGCACGGTGACCGAGATCTACGACTACCTGCGGCTTTTGTTCGCGCGTGTCGGCACGCCCTATTCGCCCGCAACCGGCAAACCCATCGAGGCACAGCAGGTGCAGGACATGGTCGACCGCATCATGCAGATGGAGGAGGGCACGCGCGCCTACCTGCTGGCGCCGATCATCCGCGACCGCAAGGGCGAGTACCGCAAGGAATTCCTCGAACTGCGCAAATCCGGCTTTCAGCGGGTGAAGGTGGATGGTGAATTCTACGAACTCGACGAGCCTCCGACGCTGGACAAGAAATTCCGCCACGACATCGACGTCGTCGTAGACAGGATCGTAGTCCGCGAAGGGTTGGAGACGCGGCTGGCCGACAGCCTGCGCACGGCGCTTGATCTGGCCGATGGCATCGCCATTCTTGAAACGGCACCCACCGACGGCGAGGCCGAGCGGCATACGTTCTCCGAGAAATTCGCCTGTCCCGTCAGTGGCTTCACCATCTCCGAGATCGAGCCTCGCCTGTTTTCGTTCAACGCGCCCTTCGGGGCCTGCCCGTCCTGCGACGGGCTGGGCAAAGAGCTGTTTTTCGACGAACGGCTGGTGGTCCCGGATCAGAATCTCAAGATCTACGATGGCGCGCTGGCCCCGTGGCGCAAGGGGAAATCCCCTTATTTCAAGCAGACCATCGAAGCGATCGCCAAGCACTATGGCTTTAGCCAGAAGGCCAAATGGAAAGATCTGGAGGAGAAGGTCCAGCAGGTGTTCCTGTACGGTTCCGGCGATGAAGAGATCAAGTTCCGCTATGACGAAGGCGGCCGCGTCTACGAGGTCAGCCGCGTGTTCGAGGGCGTGATCCCCAACATGGAGCGCCGCTATCGCGAGACCGACAGCAACTGGATCCGCGAGGAATTCGAGCGCTATCAGAACAACCGCCCCTGTGGCACCTGCGAAGGCTACCGCCTTCGGCCCGAAGCGCTTGCGGTGAAGATCGCGGGGCTGCACGCGGGGCAGGTCGTTCAGATGTCGATCCGCGATGCCTTTGACTGGTGCGAAACCGTGCCGGACGCGCTGAGTGTCCAGAAGAACGAAATCGCGCGCGCCATTCTCAAGGAGATCCGCGAGAGGCTCGGCTTCCTGAACAATGTCGGTCTGGAGTATCTTACCCTCGCACGGTCAAGCGGCACCCTGAGCGGCGGCGAAAGCCAGCGCATCCGCCTTGCCTCGCAGATCGGGTCGGGTTTGACGGGGGTTCTCTACGTGCTCGACGAGCCGTCGATCGGGCTGCATCAGCGCGACAACGACCGGCTGTTGCTGACGCTCAAGAACCTGCGCGATCAGGGCAATACGGTGATCGTCGTAGAACATGACGAAGAAGCCATCCGCGAGGCCGATTACGTCTTTGACATCGGTCCGGGCGCCGGGGTGCACGGCGGACAGGTGGTGGCCCATGGTACCCCGGATCAGATCGCTTTGAACGAGAAATCCATTACCGGACAATACCTTACTGGCGTTCGTAAGATCCCGGTGCCCGAGAAGCGGCGCAAGGGAAACAAGAAGAAAATCCAGGTCGTCAAGGCCAGCGGCAACAACCTGCACGATGTCACGGTCGACTTTCCGCTGGGCAAATTCGTCTGTGTGACCGGCGTGTCCGGTGGCGGCAAATCGACGCTGACGATCGAGACGCTGTTCAAGACGGCGTCGATGAACCTGAACGGCGCCCGCCAGACGCCTGCGCCTTGTGAGACGATCAAGGGGCTGGAGCATCTCGACAAGGTGATCGACATTGACCAACGCCCCATCGGCCGGACACCACGTTCCAACCCGGCGACGTACACCGGTGCCTTCACCCCGATCCGGGACTGGTTCGCGGGCCTGCCCGAAGCCAAGGCGCGGGGCTACAAACCGGGGCGGTTCAGCTTCAACGTAAAGGGCGGGCGCTGCGAGGCGTGCCAGGGCGATGGTGTCATCAAGATCGAGATGCACTTTCTGCCGGACGTCTACGTGGAATGCGAAACCTGCAAGGGCGCGCGGTACAACCGTGAAACGCTCGAGATCAGATTCAAGGGCAAGAGCATTGCGGATGTCCTCGATATGACCGTGGAAGACGCCCAGGGTTTCTTTGCCGCTGTGCCGTCGATCCGCGAAAAGATGGATGCGCTGATGCGCGTCGGTCTGGGCTATATCAAGGTGGGCCAGCAGGCCACGACCTTGTCGGGCGGTGAGGCGCAGCGGGTCAAGCTGTCAAAAGAGCTGAGCAAAAGATCCACCGGACGAACGCTGTACATTCTGGATGAGCCAACCACCGGCCTGCATTTCGAAGACGTGCGCAAGCTGTTGGAAGTACTGCATGAATTGGTCGATCAGGGGAATTCGGTCGTGGTGATCGAACACAACTTGGACGTGGTGAAGACCGCCGATCACATCATCGACATCGGCCCCGAAGGCGGTGATGGCGGTGGGCGGGTCGTGGCCACGGGCACGCCCGAAGAGGTGGCTGATGTGGCCGAAAGCTATACCGGGCAGTATCTCAAGCCGATGCTGACCCCGCGCGGAAAGGTTGCGGCGGAATGACGAAAGCCCCGCGTCTTGCGGGGCTTGGCGTCAGTTCAGAATGTCGGCGACCGCGCCGATCAGGGCAATGACCTCGCGGGTTTCGCGGTTCATCCGGTAGAGGTAGTCGCCGCTGCGATAATACGTGCCCGACGGGTCAAGCCCGTACCGGCCCGGATCACGCACCACGATATAATCGTCGATCCGCGCGCCTTTGCCATAGCGGTACGGCGCCTTCTTGGCTTGGCCAGGGGGCACGCAGGCAACCGGTTTCTTGGCCAGTCCCGGCGGGCAGTTCTTGGGCGCGGCCAGTGCGGGGCTGACGGTGGCAAGCGCCACAAGAACTGCCGGTACAACGAACAGACGCATCATGGTCTCCTTTTCCATTCCGATACGGACAAACGTTTCATCCGCCAGTCAGTTCCACCATTACGGTACCGCTGTTGAACCCGGCGAAATCCCGCCACGTCAGACATGTCGGTGATTTCCCGTACGCGCGTTCAGGGCGGCGTCAGAGTGCAGGAAATCGGGGCTGGATGAGAATGCTGATGCCCTCTTTCATGATCCGTCGGTGCGAGAGCGTGCCGCGAAACGCGGCAGCATTGCCGAGAAATCCCGGCCTTTGCCGCCTTCCTCCTCGACGAACTGCTGGTACAGCGCGCGCGCCATTGCGCCCATCGGGGTATCCGCATCCACCGCTTCTGCCGCCTGTTGGCTCAGCCCCAGATCCTTGAGCATCAGCTCGGCCGCGAAACCGGGGGTATAGTCATTGTCTGCGGGCGATTGCGGCCCGACGCCGGGGGCGGGGCAATAGGCGTTCATCGACCAGCTATAGCCGGATGAGGTGCTGACCACGTCGAACATCTTTTGCCGGTCAAGGCCCAGCTTGTCGGCCAGGGCAAATGCCTCGCAGGTGGCAATCATGGTCACGCCGAGAATCATGTTGTTGCAGATCTTGGCCGCTTGCCCGGCCCCGGGACCACCGCAGTGCACGGCCTTCTGGCCCATGATGTCGAACAACGGGTTCGCTGCGGCAAAATCCGCGTCGCTGCCGCCCGCCATGAAGGTGAGCGTGCCGGCTGCGGCCCCGCCGATGCCGCCCGAAACCGGCGCATCGACAAACCCAAGGCCAAGCGCCTGTGCCTGTGCGGCCACATCGCGGGCGCTTTCGACGTCCACGGTCGAGCAGTCGATCAACGTGGCGCCGGGCTTCATCGCGGGCAGGACATCGTCGGCAACACTGCGCAGGATGGCACCATTGGGCAGCATCGTGATGACGAAATCAGCCCCTGCGACCGCCTCCTGCGCGGTCTGGGCCACGGCGACCCCTTCGGCCGTCGTGCCCGCGGTGTCAAAGCCGCGGACCGTATGCCCCGCAGCAGCCAGGTTGCGGGCCATGGGCGCGCCCATGTTTCCCAAGCCGATAAATCCGATGGTCGAAGTCATTGTGGTCTCCTCTCACAAGGTCAGAGCGCTGTTTTCCAAAGGCTGCAACATTTTCGCGACCGCGTCCAATGGCACATCGCCCTCGGCGAACTGCCACTTCGGAGCGCGGTCCTTGTCGATGATGGCAGCGCGGACGCCTTCCAGAAAATCGCCGTGTTCCATGGCGCGGGCGGTAAAGCGGTATTCAATCTCGAGCGCGCGCACCATGGTCAGATCCGGACCGCGCAGACGGCGGATGATCTCGATGGTGCAGGCCATCGACAGCGGCGCGTTGCGGGACATGGATTTGAGCGTCGCGGCAGCAAAATCATCCGGCGTCGCAGCAAGGCTTTGGCGGATCCCGGTCAGGGTCTCAGCCGCGAAATGGGCATCGATCTGTTCGATCCGGTCCTGCATCACGCCCTTTGGCGGGTCTGCCCGCAGCTTCGTGATGGCGTCCGTGTTGCCGCTTATTTCCAGTGTTTCAATCAGCTCCGGCCAGTGCTGCTGCGGCACGTAGATATCTGCGAAACCGGCAAAAATAGCATCCTCCGGTCCCATCCGTGCTGCCGTCAGCCCGAGGTATTCGCCCAGCCGCCCGGGCGCACGCGCCAGCATGTAGGAGCCGCCGACGTCCGGAACCAGCCCGATACCGCATTCCGGCATGGCGATCTGGCTCGTCTCTCCGACGATCCGGTGCGATCCATGGCAGCCGATGCCCACACCTCCGCCCATGGTGAACCCTTGCAGGAAGGACGCGATCGGCTTTGGATAGCCGAATATCTTGTTGTTGAGCCGGTATTCATCGGCCCAGAATTTCTGCCCGAAGGCATAATCGCCCTTGGTCCCGGTGGCATAGAGGTCGGCAATATCCCCGCCGGAACAGAACGCCCGGTCACCGGCCGCGTCGATCACCACCAGCGCCACCGCGTCGTCGTCGCGCCACTGGTCAAGCGCCGCCTCGATCGCCAGGCACATCTCGTAGGTCATGGCATTCAGCGCCTTGGGCCGCGTCAGTGTGATCCGGCCCGCGCGCCCGGTAATGCGGATGTCGATATCGCTCATCTGTTTTTCAACATGTCGCGTGCAACGATCACGCGCATGATCTCGTTGGTGCCTTCAAGGATCTGGTGTACCCGCAGGTCGCGCACCAGCTTTTCGATGCCGTAGTCGGCCAGGTAGCCATACCCGCCATGCAGTTGCAGGCATTGGTCCACCACTTTGCTGCCCGTTTCGGTTACGAACTTCTTGGCCATGGCGCAGAACTTGGTCGCATCTGGTGCCCCGGTGTCCAGCTTCCAGGCCGCGTGGCGCAGGAAGGTGCGCGCGGCCTGCATCTCGATCTCCATGTCTGCAAGGCGAAACTGCAAGCCCTGGAACTGGTCGATGGTTTTGCCGAACGCCTGCCGCTCGCCCATGTACTCAAGCGTTTTAGTCAGCGCGGTCTGCGCGGCGCCCAGCGAGCAGGCGGCGATGTTCAGACGCCCACCGTCAAGGCCCATCATCGCGTATTTGAAGCCTTTGCCCTCTTCTCCGACCAGGTTGCCGGCCGGAATGTTGCAGTTGTCGAACTGGACCTGCGCGGTGGGTTGGCTGCGCCAGCCCATCTTGTCTTCGAGCCCGCCAAAGCTCAGCCCCTCGGTGCCGTCCTCGACATAGACCGTCGAGACGCCGGCCGCCCCATCATCCGCCGTGCGCACCATGCAGACATACGCGTCCGAATAGCCGCCGCCGGAAATGAAGGCCTTGGTCCCGGTCAGCGCGTAGCCTTCGTTGGTGCGTTCGGCGCGGGTCTTGAGCGCCGCCGCGTCCGAGCCCGATCCGGGTTCGGTCAGGCAATAGCTGAGCACGGTGTTCATCGACAGCACGTCATCCATGATGCGGGATTTGAGCGCGTCGGAGGCAAAACTGTCGAGCATCTTGGCGCACATGTTGTGGATCGACAGGAAGGCCGCGACGGAAGGGCAGGCCATCGACAGCGCCTCGAACACCAGTGTCGCATCGAGACGGCCCAAACCGGTGCCGCCCGCGTCTTCGGAGACATAGAGCGCGCCAAACCCCAATTCGCCCACCTTGGGCCAGAGGGACTTGGGGATCGTGCCCTCCGCTTCCCACTGTCGTGCGAATGGCGCGATGTGCTCCTGCCCGAAGGCATGGGCCATATCGAAGATGGCTGTTTGTTCCTCGGTCAGTGCGAAATCCAATGTGGCGCTCCCCATCAAGGTGGAATTGAACAAGTGTTTTATAATTGCTGAGAAATGCGGCAGAATGCAAGGGGGATCGGCCTGCCTGGATCCGCCGGAACGCCACTGGCCATCAGCGAAGCCAGGATTGCGCCGGTATTTTGATCCAAGCGAACCAGCATGTCATTGCGCATCAGACACGCCGTGCCGAAGCCTCGGGCCGCATCGTGGCCCGGATCAAGCAGTGCAAAATCCGGGCCGGTTCCGTGGGCCGATTGCCTCAGTCCATGGGTTTGAAGTTGAACTCGCCGCCGTCCTTGATGCCCGAAGGCCAGCGGG